>NZ_JAFMPL010000082.1:0-36902 GCF_019038455.1 Nocardia noduli | reverse complement strand
ACCCCAAGCAGCGTGGATCAACCAGCCCGAACAGGAGGACCAGCAACCCCAAGCGGCGTAACACACCCAATGGTCTCATTCACCTTGAAAAATTCCGCAGCGGGCGCATTTCCATGAGCCCTTCGGCCCACCACCCCCACGACGATGGTTTCCTACAGAACGCCCAGGCAAGACACAGCCCTTTCGATCTCGACGCGGCCAGAGTGTTCGGGATGCTGAACCGGATTGCAGCTCACCAACTCCGAGCCGCAGTGTGCATCACCCCGCACAGTGCGCCTTCGCCCATCAAAATGCCCGCAGGCACGCACCAGCTACCAAATCCGGGCCGACAATCCGCAATGACCCCACACCAATATTCGTTGGCAACAGCGACTCGGTAACGGAGGCGGTTGCTTCATTCAGGCTACCGAGCCTTCAGCGAGAATTCGGCAGATATCAGGTTTCGCCTGGTACCCCGACCTGCAGCGCCGACAGCACCCCACGTCAGCCATCGACGCCGCGGTGACAGTTGCGGCTGGGCCTTCGGGATCGTCGAGGCCGCGCGCGAGTCCCTACCCCGCCAGCGCCTGACCAGATGCCCTGGCCAGGAACAGCAGCATGTCATCAACAGGTCTGCGACAGCGATGATCAGCAGTTCACGCATTGTTGCCGCGCTTATCCGAGTGCCGCGGGGTTCGTCGGCCGCCATCCCTCGACCGGGCGTTCGACAAGCATTGCCAGCCCGTGGTCTGCCTCCAGCGGGCAACCAGCGTGCAGGCGGATCCCAGCGCGCAGTGGTTTGCGTGACGGAACAGGAACGCTCGGCTTTGGCCCGGGAGCGCGGTCGACGCCGACGGTCTGATTGCTGCCTTCCGCTCGGAAAACTGCACAGAGAGAACGGCCACGGTGCAACCCGCGGCTTCACCGACTCCCGATAGATGTACCTCGCTAGCGAAGGTGTGGCGGGACACTCTGCATGGAGTGAGGCGCTCAACCTGGATCGGTTCGGCAGCAGTGAGACTCATTTGTCGGCGTAGTGCGAGCCAGGTCCGCTTCACAGTTCTGCAGACCGCGTGAGCGCGGCGGCTCCAAGTGATCGCCGCTTCGGTGGCGCGCTGGAGGGCAAGGGCTGACCTCGGGGCTCCGCAGAGCCGAAGACGGCCTGACCGATCAGATCCGAGATCGTTGACTGTTTCTGCCGCCTCGACGAGCTGGCGGTCACGAGCATGCTCGGACGGCTCAGGAACCGCTGCCATGGCGAGACATGTCCCACATGCCGCGTCCGTCGATAGCACTCAGCAACCTAGCCGCGCGCCAGCGCACGAAAAACCCCGGGCAACTCGGATCTCCGATGCCCGAGGCACTACGGAAGGTGCGTTGGATTAGCCTTTGATCACGAGCGTTGTTACCGCGGCCCGGACGCCTCCCAATTAGGCGCTGCCAAGTCCGCCAGTCAGGTCAGTTGCTTCTGTACCCAGTTCATGGCCGATGGTGAGGAGGGCATGGTGTTGTGTGTCGTCGGCGCTTCAGCGGGGAAGAGATCCTCGTAGTAGGCGTTGAGCACGCCGGGTTCCTCGATGAACGATGTCGTTTCGGCTGGTGTCAGGAAGGGGTCTTTTCTTGTTGCCAGGACGGTGTAGCGGATTCCTGGTTGGGTGATTCCGCCTCTGGTGACGGCCTCGATCACTTCTGATCCGGCTACGCAATGCATCGCGGCCGGAAATGGCGTCAGCACGGTGCCTGCGGCCTGGACCAGTACCGGGAAGTCGGTGACGAGTTGTTCCGGGCCGCCTGGGTAGGTTCCGGCTCCGATGACAGCGGCGACCTGGGCGGGGTCTGCTCCGTGGGTGACAGGTGAGAACATGACGATGCGGCGCAGGTTGGGCGCGCCGTGTAGGACTTTGGCGTAGTAGTTGGTGACCAGCGCGCCTTCGGAATGGGCCACGACATCGACTCGGTCCGCGCCGGTCTCGGCCCGCACCCGGTCCACGAATGCCGCGAAGGCGGTCGCCGAGTCCGGTATCGGCCCGGCGCCCTGGATTCCGGCGACGATGCCGTGCGGGAACGCGACGGTACAGAATCCGGCCTCGCGCAGCGTCCGGCGCAACGCCCCGTACAGGAACTCGATCGCTGTGTCGGCGCCGCTGTCGCTGTAGATCCCACCGCCGGGCATCACTATCACCGGATTCGGATGCTCCTTGGCGGGGGTGCATTCGTGGGTCTCTGCGCGAGCGGCTGCGGCGGGAACGGTCAGAGCGGCGAGCACGAGCGCGAGTCCCCCGATCAGGGTGCGTACTGCGTTGTTGGTCAACAGGTTCCTTCGGTGTCATCGTGTCGGGCAGGTCGAGACGTAGGGCATTCCCGGTAGGTAGCTCGCCCAGGTCTGGGAAGTGATCGGTGTTGTTCCGCTGTGACAGAGACGTTCAGCTTCGGCGGCGGCGTCGATCCGCCACTGCCGCAATGTGCCGTCGGTCGCCGATTCGGCCAATACCCCGTCGGCGGGAAAGGAGATGAAGGTTTGCATCATCCGTTGCTTCCCGCCGGTCAGGGTCGCGTACTTGGTGGGGTTGTCGATGTCGGTGAGGTTCCACAGATGAATCCGGCCTCCGATCGGGTCGGCTGATGCCAGCAGGTCACCTCGCTGGTCGAACGCGACCGAAGACGCCAGGTTCGGTAGCCCGGTCAGGGGGATCTCTCGCGGCGAGTCGGCTATGGCGAGATCGTAGAGTCGCGTTCCGTCGATCGTTCCTACAGCGAGAATCTTCCGTGAGCTGACCGCCAGCGACATCAAGTTGCCGTCGGTGTCGAAACCTGACACCTCAGCGACCACGCGTACCGCGGCAGGGTCGCTGATATCGAAGACTGTGGCCGTTCCTCCGGTGTCGCTGCCCACCGCCAGCAACGTTCCGTCGGAACTGAAGGCGAGCGAGCTCGGAAACCCCCGCGGATACCTGATCGAATCACTTGGGCGTGGTGAGCCGGTACCGGAGACATCCCAGAGCGCGACTGTCGACGACCACGGTCGCGCGACGGCGAGCAGACCGTCGGGCCCGAAGGTCAGTGAGTGGACTTCGAAGTTGCTCGAGGTGGAGATCGGTGGGCCGAGTGCGACTGGGGTGTCGGGGTTTTCGATGTTCCATACCTGGATGTTGCGTTCGTCGTCGGTGACCGCGCGGCGCCCGTCCGGGGACACGGCCAGGACACTGCTGATTCCGGTGGGTTCCAGCTCCCGCAACTCTTGTTCGCGCGGTGTGTCGATGACCGTCAACGCACGCAAGTGGGGCAGCAGTGCACTCGCCGACGGCCTGTTCGGGCCCGCGGCGGGCACGCGGATCAGCGTGCGTGGGGCGGTGCGGATGATCGCTCCGGGCAGGTCGTAGACCTGCAGTGAGGAGTCGAAGCCGATGACGGCCAGGGATTGCCCGTGTCGCAGCAGGCGTAGTCGGAAGGGCATCGGGCTGGTCAGCGAGATCTGGTCTTCGCCGGTGGTGAGGTCACGGATGCGGATGCGCTGATCGGCCCCGGCGGTGAGCAGCCATTCCCCGCCGTTACCCAGGATCGCGTCGTGCAGCTTGACTCCGTCGCCACGCACCGCCGCCAGCGGCTCCGGTCGGGCCAGGTCTGCACCGATGCGCCACCGCAGCACTTCGGAGATGTCGAGACCGGCCATGAGCGTGGTGCCGTCGGCGGTGAAGGAGATCGACCGTACATAGGCACCCCGCAATGGATCGATCGACTCGGTGAAGACCGGGTCGGTGATTTCGGGGGTTGAGGTGTCCCAGATTTGGACGACGCTGCGCGAAGTTCCGGGCGGAATCAGGACGGGTGCGGCGGCCGCGACCGCGCGGTCACTGACCGCGACGTTGACATGCTGGCCGCCCGCGACAGCCAGGGCAGGCAACGGGGCAGGGTGGGCAGGATCGGTGAGGTTCCATCGCAGGACCTGGCCGTTCTGTGTACCCAGCACCAGCAGAGGCTGGTCGGGGCTGAAAGCCACCGACCACGGCAGTTCTCGGGTGAGATCCAGATCGGCCAGACGGGTCGGAGTTGCCGGGTTCGCTATGTCCCACAGGCTGGTTCGGGTCTGTCCGGCGGTGAGGATCCATCGCTGATCGCCACTGAGGGCGAGTGCGCGGATGTGGCCTCCGCCGGCGGCGAACGACGGCAGCCCGATGACGCCGGTCTCGGTCACGCGCGCCAGGTCCACGGTGCCGTCGTCCCTGCCGAGCGCGAGCAGGTCACCGTCGGGCGTGGTGGCCAGTTGCGGGCCGTCATCGATGAACGCGAGTGGGGCGGGCTTGGTGGCGAGCTGGATGGGCGCGTTCGTGGAGGTGCTGTCCAGCAGTGCCGAGCGGGTGTCTTCGCCGTCGTGGGTGCGGTACGCGGCGAGCGCGATCTGTCGGGCGGTCGCCGGGTCCCGGTCGCGGGCGAGCTGGGAAACGCTGGCAAAAAGGCTCGCGTGTGCTCGCGCCTGCGCCCGCGCTGACTCCTCACGCAACTCGGCGAATTTCAGGACCGTGCCGGTGACAGCCGTGATGCCGAGTACCACGATGAGTACCGCTGCCCAGAGCTTGTAGTTGAGGCGTGTTCGTGTGTGGCGGATGGCGTCGCCGACGGTGTGCGCGCCGAGGACGCGATCGGTGAAATCGTGTGGCGCCGATTGGATGGCGGCGTCGCATCCTGCCGCGGCCACGATGACGCGCAGCGAATGCTTCTGTGCTGCGGCGAGTTTGTCGCCGTATCCGGTGACCGGGGTGAGAGTGTCACCATCGAGTCCCGCGGTGACGGCGCATCGCGGGTCGAGTCGGCGTGGTCGTAGCTGGCGCAGCAGTTGATGGCGTGGGGCGAGGTCGTCGAGGGCGACCGCGAGGGCGGCCGCCATCGAGCTTCCGACGATGGCGTTGGCGGGTGTGCCTCGTTCGAGGGTGACAGACCAGAGCACGCACGCGTCGGTGTCGGCCAGGTGGCTGATCGACCACGCTGCGGAGAAGCTGTCGGTGAACGCAGGGTCGGCCTGCAGGAACCCCATCCGTGCTGGGTCGGGATGCAAACCGGACGGGCCATGCTTGAGCTGTTCGAGGCGCAAGGTGCCGACTTCTCCGCCGCGTCCGCTGTAGGTCGCGAACAGCACCCGGGTGTGGGTGGACCGTCGACGCGGGGGTCTGGCGACGGCGAGTTCGAGCGCGACCAGGATCCCGTAGCCCCGCGCGGGTGCCCCGCCGTGTCCGAGCAACGCCAGTATCAGGGCATTGAGAGACTCGTTGTCGCTGTTCGCGGCACTGGCAGGCATCAGTTGGGTGCCGGTGGAATGCAGGCCTGCCCGCTCGGTGTGTGCGAGGAACACCGCACACGCCTCGTCGACGGGCATCGCGCCGGTCAACGCGTTCGCGATCGCCGCCGTCGCACGCGCGGCGGACAGATCAGCAGGGAGCCGGGCATCACCGGGATCAGGGAACTCGGCTTCGAGTTCGAGCAGATCCCCCTCATCCAGGGAGGAAAACGCCTCGGCGGTGGTCCGTCGCCATGTGGCACGGGATCGCTGGGCCAGGACCCGAGTCTCGGGGGTATCGCCCATCAACGCCGCAGTCGCGTCGCCGCCGTCGACGACAGCGCGGCGGCACAACACGATCCACCGTTGCTGCGCACCGGTCAGCGCTTCGAGCACGTTTTCCTCGTCGTGGTCGCCTTGATCGTTCACCGGAGTCCATCGATCACGGCCGCCCGCACCGGGTGCGTGGCGGGCAACTGGCGGGCGATGCTGCGCCACGCGTTACGTCCCGCGGTCGGGGAGTTCCGCACAGCGGCGGTGACCGCGCTCGCGTGTTCGGCTGTCAGGGTCGATGATTCGATGACAGCGACCTGGAGGTCATCGGACAGGGTGATCTGTGAGGTGACGATCTGCCCGGTCAGCGTGCCCTGCTGCTCCTCATGGAGCACGACGAGCAGTTCGGTGCGCTGGGTCGTGCCGGTGACCTGGATCGAGACGATATCGCCTGCTGACGCGCGGTCGCTGTGCGCGGTCACCGCGATGCTGGTGGCATGCCCGTCCGGAGAGGACCGCCGGAACTCGATACCGAGTTCACGATCGCAGATCCGTTGAACCGGCCCCGCGGCGTCGGAGGCAGCCGCACGGATCTCGGCGGTAACCCCCGGCACCCGAACGCTTCGGCCTCGGTGGCTCAGCGCGGTGACGGTGGCCTCGCGGGTCGACCGGGCCGCCCACTGCTCAGTCAAACGGTCGGCGATACGGTCTCCGGCCGCCAGGAATTCGGGCTCGATCGGCATCGGCGAACGGTCATCGCCGGTGATGCTCGCGACCAGGTCATCTAGCTGGGCGTTGCGAAAATCGTTGCTGTCCGAACTCATCGGTCTGATCCTTTACCGTCGTCACGACCCGACTGCGGGTCGAGCAGTTGTCTGAGGATGCGAACACCGCTGGCGCGCAGACGTTTGACTTTGGACTGGCTGATGCCCAGCAGTTCGGCGACTTCCGCGGTGGATCGGATGTCGTAGCCGACGTCGTGGCTCGGAAGAACAAACGTCGCCCGCAGCACCGCCCGCACCTCTGGATCCGGGACGGCGTCCAAGGCCGCGGTGATCTCCTCACGAGCGAGGAGGCGGTCGTGGTCGTCCACCGTGGCCGAATCGCTCAACTGCGCCACCGCGCTGTCGTAGTCGACGCGTCGTCCGGGATGGCGCATCGCGGCGAGTCGTTCACGGCGAAGATGCAGTACCCGCCATCGCACGTTCTGCACGATGATCGCCCGCCAGTGCCGAATCAGTTCGGCGGGAAGCGGATCGGTCAGACCGAGGATCACATCTTGGGCGATGTCTTCGTAGCTGTAACGCATGTCGGCGTCGATCTCGCGCAGGATGTGAAACGCCTTCTGAGCGGCGTACGCGGCGGCCTGAGCAAGATCGACACCGACGATGTGCTCGAAAACCGCCCGATGCAACTCCACGGGAGCCTCGGTGATCGGCCGCCCCAACCATTCATCGAGCGGGTGATGCGACACAGAACTCACAGGGGTCCCCTCCCACATGCGGCGATCTCGCAGCATCCAGTTCGACTGCACGGTAACCGTTCTCGTCGGGAAAAGTACGTCATCGCCGGAGCGGATGCCACCTCGCCCTCCACCATCGGCCGTGCAAGGGTCGACAGCGGCTTTCATGTCGTGCCGCACGAGATTGGATCGTGCTCATCACTGTGCATGGATGTCGCAGGTGTCATCTCGCTGCCCCTGTCAGTTTCATCGGAAGTCATGACAGGGACCCGATTCGGCGAGCGCAGGGTTCGCGTCCGAGCCCATCGTTGCTGATTCGTTACAGGTGATGGCGGTCTGATTCGGTCGACTGCGACCATCCGTCGCGCTGTTGCTCCGCACAGCAATAGTTGAAAACTGCCTTGTTGCAGTCGATGTCTGCGCCCCGCAGCTTGTCTGGATGCAGTCAATGGGGACCTGCGATTCACCAACCCGCTCCGTCGCCGACCCGATGACGAAATCGCCGGCCAGATCATGACCGAACCAGTTCTGGACTCGATCGCATCTCCGTCGATGTCGACACCTCACGACGCGCAGTTCAATGCGCTGACACCCGAAGGAGGCGAAGTGCGGCATCAACGGCGCCTTGACCGACCCCCGGAGCGGGATGCGCATCGGAGGTCACCCACCACGCCGACACCCGAACCGCGCCTCTCACTTCCGTGGTTCTGCGCGGACGTCAATTCGGCCATATCGATCAACGAACTCACACTGCTACGCCGACAGCGGCCCCACGAAATCGCACGGCACGATGACGACGACCGACAGGCTGTCGGCCATCGACGTCGCCGCCGCATCGGTGTCCGCGAGTTCGAGTTCATCGGCAGCGAACTCACACTCCATCCCGTGTTGCCCGAACTCATCCGCCACACCTCGTCTCGGAGATCACCACCGAGGTCTACTCGAACCTGGTCCGCGTCCGCACCGACATCTGGGACCAAGCGTCTTATCAGCGTCATCGCCGCCATCAGTCGTCCATGACGCCAATCGCAAGCGAGGAATCATGCAGTGTTTCAACTGCGGCAACGCCGTCACTGTCAACGCAGCGTCCTGCCCGCGCTGCGGGGCGATGCTCGCCTACGCCGCTCCGATGCCGGGGGGCTACCAGCACAGGCCCCAACTGCCGCACTATCAGCCCTGTTGGTGGCGGTGTGCCGGTTGTGGGGCCAACTACGATGCGAACACGGCCGGCGGACATTGCCCGCGTTGCACTATGCATTGGTCGCATCATGCAGCCCACAGGGACTATGCGGGTGGTGCGCAGCCGTCCCCGCTCATGCCGCGCGGCGCGTTCGACTTCTTTCGTTACCAGCACCGGTACGGATGGCGGTGGACAACGTGGGCAATGACATCGAGAGCGGGGCAGCGGCCGAACACTTCGCGGACGATGATCTCCACAGCGGGCACGATCGCGTTGATCTGCGCATACATCTATTGGGCGGCAGATGCCATCGACCCCGACGAGATACTCAACTCGTTGATGCTCTCCGTACTGAAGTTCTTCATCATCACGATCGGCATCATCATGGTCATCGGCGTCACGTCGATGTTCCGGCCAACTCAATGCGCGCAGGCGGACCGATTCTGGCTTGTCCGGCGATTCGACGGTCCGATCATCGCCATCGGGGCCTTCGTCGCTGTGTTCGCGGTGATGTCACTGAATTGCCTACTCCTCCCAGTATTCGGTCTTTGGGTTGCGGCATTTGTCAATGTGTTCCGGCTCGGCGCTACTCACCAGTTCCGCCTCGCCGATGCGCATCCTGCGCTACCGAGCGTGTGCCTGTTGATCGCGGCGGTCTGGAACGAGATCGCCGCGGTGACCCAGATACTGCGCGACGGCTTCAATCCCGTGTTCCCGATATGGGTAGGTCTGTTGGTGGCGTTCGCGGGCCCGCTCGCAACGATTGGATGCTCGGTGTTCGAGATTCGTGCCGAACTGCGACGGACAGGTCTGTGATCGTGAACATCGACCGAGCTATCGACGCTGTCGGGTCACGCAACCACAACGCTGGCGTCTCCGAGAACCGAGCCGAGCCCGTGATGGTGGCGAAATGAGCACTGCTGCTATCCCTTCGCCGGGTATGCCGTCGCGCGCGGCGGCACTGCAACGTCGTGTTCAGGCGTGGGGGGCGCTGCGCCTGCTGCTGGCGCTACCAATGATCTGTCTCAGCGTCGCAGTCGTTGCGACCAGCACACTCGCATTCGGTCGAGTGTTCGCTGCGACAGCGACGCTGCTGTGGATTTCGGCGGGGTTGGGCGCATTCGTTCCATCCGCACCGAGGTGGACTGCGAGAGTGTTGTTCTCGGTCAGACATCCAGAACTGCTCGAGTCGCGAGTAATCGATCCCGCTTGGACCGCAGTAGCCAACAAAGTCGGTGTCTCGACCTCGATCGGATCGATCTGGGTGCAGCGCGATCGGGGCCTCGCGGGCTCGGACGACCGGTTCGTCATGGCACTGCCCGAAAGCGCGATCCATACCGTTGCCCCGAGGCATATCGAGGCGTTGTTGGCGCGTGAACTGGGGCACCACCTCGGCGGCCCCGCGACATCAGGGCTACTCGCAGCGTGGTACGCACTGCCAGGTCGAATCGCCGCACGGCTGGGCGCCTTGGCCGTTCGACTGCTGTTGGGTGCGACAAAAGCCGCGGTAGGGCTGGCACTGCTCGCCCCGACGCGGGCAAAGAAGGCTTCGGTGCGAGCCTTGGACAGAATAGCGGTCTGGGTGGCGGTCATCTTCTTCGCACTGCCGATCATCGCTGCACTAGCGGTCTACGTCGTGCCGGTGGCGGCTGCGTCGATTGCCATCGTGGTCGCGACCGCTTACATCGATTCGATGATCCTTCGCAAGAAGTCGGTCCTGGTCGATCGCTTCGCCATCGAGCTCGGTTACGGCAGCGAACTCACTCAGCTGTCGGCGATGGGTTACAGCGCGCGAGGACGACCGACCGGAAATCCGAGCTCGTCGAGAACCGGGATGTGAGGCCTTTATGGTGAATCGAATCGACTTCGATCGCAGCGACTCGATGTTCCAGCCTGCTGGCCTGCTCGGTTGGGAGCGCGCGATGATCGATGCCGCCATCCCGAGCCCAGAGCTCGACCATGCCCCGATATGGACCGAATCGTCGCCGCCCGACCATGTTCGCAACGGCCCGAACTATGTGAACCTGGCAAGCGGGCTGGTCATTGGCCTCGCGGTCGGTTGCGGTGGCGGAGTCGCCTCGATGCTGGGTGTCGCATTCGGCGGTTTCGTCATCCTGGGAAGCGTTCTGTTCGTCTGCGTCGTGGCTGCTGCAGCAGCTTTCCGTGAACAGAGACGGCGTGTCGAATCGACCGCATGGTCAGCAGCTCAGCATGCGAAGTTCGTTCAACGGCAGACTGAGTGGCGCCGCCGTGTGCACCTGCACGAATTGCTCGAAACGCAGCGGGTGTCGAATTCGCCGATGTGGTATCCGATCGCACCGCACCGCGGTTTCGAAGGGTTGGACATCTTCGGCGGGGGAATTGATGGATGGCGATGCATTCTGGCGACTGTGGGAACATCGTTGTTGCGCGCCGAGGTGGCGATTACCGTACTGGACTTCACCGAGCGCGAATTGGCAGACGGGCTTGCCACCTTCGTTTCGCGACTCGGGTGTCCGGTGATGCGGGTCGAACTGCCGCACCAGTGCAGCCCCCTAGATCTATTCGGACCCCTCGCCGTCAACGATCTGGCCGAGGTCGTCGCGGAGTCGATTGCCTCGACGCGGCGTACCCACCCCGACGCCGCCGTGCTCCGGCGACGCGATGTCGGATTGGTCAAGTCCGTAGCCGAACAGTTGAATCCGAGTCTTCCGGTGACGTTCGCAAGACTCGCCGCGGGGCTGCGGATACTGCGCCGAATCGCGCACGAGGACAGCAGGCTCACTCGCGACGAAGTGGGCAGATTGAGCGGACTCATCGACATCGTCGGCACCGGCGATCGCGTTCGTGAGGAGATGGAGTATCTGTCGAGCCTTTTCGACCTGCTCGCCGATGGCACACCGGATTCACCGCCCTCACCGCCACCGTGTCCGAGCACGGGACTGCTCATACTGTCCACCGGCTCGGCCATCGACGAGCGCAAGACGACGACGGACCACTTGGTCTTCCATCGAGTTCTGCACAGCCTGAGACGAAACGCCGAGATTTCGAGCGGGCACGTGTTGATCTTCGCACTACCGGACCGGTTCGATGAGGTCGGCGTTATGGCGATGATCCGTCATGCCAACCGAAACAACATCCGGACGATCATGATGGCACCGCATCTGCGAGACGGAATGAGGAATCTGCTGGGCAGTTCAGGCAATCCGACGGTATTGATGAAGCTGAACAATGCGGACGGAGCCAGAACTGCTGGCGAGTTCGTCGGCCACGGCTACAAGTTCGTCCGATCGCAGCAGAGCTGGCAAGGCGGATCAACTTTCACCCACGGGTGGGGACAGTCGCTCAGCACCTCCAACGGCGCGACCGAAACGCTCGGAACGTCTACAGGCCGCGAAGACTCAACGAGCATCTCCACGAGCGGATCGCCGACGACACTCGCGAACTCTCGCGGTCGCTCGCGCGGATCGAACGAATCAACGAGTTGGTCGCGCAACTATTCGTTCACCGACTCGGTGAACGATTCGATCGCCGAATCGATCAACACCAGCGACACCGACGCCCGAGTCTATGAGTACACCGTCGAACCCACGACGGTCCAAAGCCTGGAACCCACAGAGTTCATCCTGGTCGACACGGGCCGCAGCCGCAGAGTCGTGCTGGGGGACTGCAACCCGCAGTACGCGTTCATGAAAAGGGTCTCTCGTCAACCGCGGAGTCACTCGTGACAGCACTACCACCCGCCATGCGCGATCTCGTCCTGCACAACATCCTCGCCACACCGCGCCATCGCACAGTGACGAACGACGCGGCGCGCGAGAACGAGATCGAAGGCCAGATCCGCGCGCAACTATTCGCGGCGCTCACCGCCGCACACGTCCAGATGTCCGCGACAGGCGCCAGCACCGCAGTCGCGGTCGCATGGGAGCGAGTTCCGGGCAGCAAGACCTTGCGCGTACTGGTCGGCGGAAGCCCCGTCACACCTTTCGCCGAGGCCACACATCCCACCGACAACGATGTTTCGTTGTCGTACCCACCGGGAACGAGAGCGACGAAGATCAACATCGACACGACCCTCGCGGCCTGGTCACAGCTCTGCTGGAATCGGTGTGTCGGTAGCCAGGATCCATTGTGGGTTCCTGGTTCGACAAACGGGGGCCCTCGCGCGCCCCGGCGCGGCGGCTTCGAAGACTACGTCGCACATCTACGTGACGGATTCGTATGGCTCGTCGTTGCCCAGCCCGTGCTCCACGATGACTTGCGCCGTGAAATCGAGGACATCGGACTGCAACTCCCAACGCTACGCTTGAAAGAGAACTCCGAGACCGGTCGAATCGCGCTCGCGCGCTGTGAAGCCCGATTCCGTGAGCTCGTCCGCGCTGAGCCCTCCGGGCTGTGGAATGTGCGTGTCCTGGTCGGCGCGACCGACTCGACCAGCGCCCGACGCGCTGCAGCATTGTTGTGCAGCGCGGCCGACCTGCACGAGCACCCGTACGTACTGCAACCTGAACTCGCCTCGACGTCCCTGTCAGACGCATGGGAACCTACGCCAGCGGGTAACCGACTCACCTCACCCTTCGTGGCCACGAGTGAGCTGTTCGCCACGCTCGCCCGACCTCCACGCCGCGAATTGGCGGGGGTACGCCTATACGAACCCGCAGTCTTCGATCTCACCCCTGAGCAGGACGGCGAACTCCATATCGGGGACGTGCTCGATGACACCGACCACACAGGCGCGCCGCTGCGGGCTCGGTTCGACACGATCAATCGTCATACGTTCGTTGCGGGCGCCACCGGATCGGGAAAGTCACAGACCGTTCGACACATTTTGGAAGGGCTACACACCAATGCGATTCCGTGGCTCGTCATCGAACCGGCAAAGGCCGAATACGCGGGCATGGCAGGACGGATCGATGGTGGCGTCGCGGTGCTGCGGCCCGGTGATCCCGACGCGGAACCGCTCGGGATGAATCCGCTGCAACCTGAGCCCGGTTTCCCGCTGCAAACCCACATCGATCTGGTTCGCGCACTGTTCCTCGCGGCGTTCGACGCGAACGATCCCTTCCCGCAAGTGCTGGCGAAAGCACTGTCGCGCTGCTACACCGGTCTCGGCTGGAACACAGTCCTCGGTGAATCCGAGTCCACCGAGTACACCCCGAAATACCCCAACCTCGGCGACCTTCACACGACGGCGCTCAAGGTAGTCGAATCCATCGGCTACAGCCGTGAGATCACCGACAACGTACGCGGATTCGTGGACGTTCGGATCAGCTCTCTTCGACTCGGGACACCCGGGGTCTTCTTCGAAGGCCGCTACCCGATCGACGTCGCGGATCTGTTGTCACGCAACGTCGTTCTCGAGATCGAAAACGTCGGCAATGATCAGGACAAGGCCTTCTTCATCGGCGTTGTCCTGATTCGACTGTATGAACATCTGTGGACGAGGAACAAGCATGGCCGGGCCGACGAGAGTGATGTGCCGCGCCGTCGGGGACTGGCACATGTCACCGTCGTTGAAGAGGCGCATCGGTTGCTGAAGAAGGCCGAACCGGGCACCCCTGCCGCGCAAGGCGTCGAAATGTTCGCAGGGCTGTTGGCAGAAGTGCGCGCCTACGGCGAAGGGATCATCGTTGCCGAGCAGATACCGAACAAGATCACACCCGACGTCGTCAAGAACACAGCACTGAAGATCCTGCATCGACTGCCGGCCAAAGACGACCGCGATGTCGTCGGTGGTGCGATGAACCTCGACACCCAACAATCACGGCACGTCGTGTCGCTACTTCCCGGCCGAGCCGCGGTCTTCGCGGACGGTATGGACAGACCGATCCGGGTGCAGGTCCCGACACGAGAGCACGAAGAATCACCTGCACGTACGACTCGCGTCGTCGCAGTCCTCGGCAACCCGGTGCACCTACTGACCCTGCGCGAGATCCAAGCGGCGCGGCGCGTGTCGAACGAACCGCGCTTCGCGCTCTGGCTCGAACTGCACTTGGTCGCACACCTCACGGGATACACGGCGCCACAACCAAACCCGCACTGGCGCGACTCGATCACCGAGTCGGCACCACGAAAGCTGCTCGAAGAAGCCGTCCACCATCGCGTCGAACAATCCGTGCACGATCGCTACGTAGGAATCTCCGCCGCCTATCAGCCGGAGAAATTGATCGAGCACCTGAACGAATCTGCCATGACGATCCTGCAGTCCGGAGAATCTCCCTGCCTCGAGCGAGACGACGAATACATCTGGCAAGCCGGTCAGTATCGGTGGTCTGATGTCTACCTGCACCTCAAGCGCGCCGATGGAAAACACCATGGCCCGCATCCGCTCACCTCACATTGGGCTGATCGCGGCATTGATCTGTCCAGCGGATCATCGATTGCCGAGCAACTGCAAACACTACGAGCAGATCGCGACTGGTGGGCCCCAGCGGCGAACACGATCCTCGGCAACGGCCCGCTGACCACGATCGAACGCCTCGTCGATGAAGTCAGCAACGACACAACGCGCAGCAGCCGATTTCTCGCCGCCAGCGGTCATCTCACTGGAATTGATTGGGCACCAGCAGTGCTCGACTTCGATATGGCAGAGGACAACACCGATGAACAGGAGTTCACAAGATGAGTGTCGACACACCGAACCCTACTGGAGGCGCAAATCACGCAGACCGACCGGCGGGTGACAGGCCGAAGCCGTCGGTACCACCGGGCGGGGACGTGCAGTCCGCCGTCAAGCGGCTCGAACAGCCCAGCCGTGCACGTGATGTCGCGCCACGCGCGAACACGACACAGGCCGAGCGCGCCCTCAACCGCAACGCCTCGGGCGACGCGCGAAGCCGACCACCGCCACCACCTGCCGAAAACGCAAAGAACGCCGATCCTCCTCGACGGCAAACTTCTGACACACCCGCCAGCCGTGTGGCGCGCGCAGACGCAATGAAGTTCCCTGATCGAACGAATACGACCGATCCGCAGGGAAATCAGCGGTCCGGAGACCGCCAACCCGCCAAACGTGGACCAGACCCCAATCGCATTCCAGAGACCGCACCCCGTCGTCACCATCCCTTCGGGGGATCACATGAGCGAGAGCTCTCAGGAAAAACTTCTGATCGCCTGGCAGACGGCGCACCGCAAATCAATAATTACAAGAATGCATTCCTGGGGATCACACCGACCGCTCCGCTCACGCAAACGGCAGTCGACTCATCTACTGGCCTCTCCGGAAACCAGCCAAAAACCGCCACCGGAACAGACATATCGGGCCTATTTCTCGGAACCGTATTTGCCGGAACCATAGTGTACAAACTCGTCGAACGAGCTGTAAATGCGATACGCGGACGCTGACATCGGGCTGCGATATCGCGAGAGCAGCCAAACGCTCTTCTTAGGAGCCAAATCATGACAGTCGCCGACGACGGCATCGAGATCGAGGCATGGGAGATCGTAGTCCGCTTCGTCGCGGCTTATCAGGAACGTGACCATGACCGGGTCGGCAAGATCGCTGATGAACTAGACAGTTTCTCACCGGAGAATATTCCCGGCCAATACCTGTTCGGCCTGCTGGCCCTCCACATCGATGAGAACTTCTCCAGTGACGTCGACAAGCTGAAAATCCAACTACTCAGCAGCGCCATACACCCGGGTGTGGCGCTGTCCGACACGATCACCGAACAAGACCTCCAGCAGCTCATTCTTGGCATACTGGACCTCGGCGACCTGCCCGAGGTCAGCGGAGCCGAACTGGCCATGCACACGGCGATAGTCCTGAGCGTGCTCGTCGACGATGCACGCGTAGACCTCGAAGCACTCCGGGCTCAGCTCGCAAGCCAGACTGTGCACAGCCGTCTACTTAGCGTGATCGAATCCGACGGCACATGAGATCGAGACCCGGTCGTGGGTCTCGGCCTGGGCCCTCTCGCGGACATGAGCGACTCGCTCGACCACAAGTTGCCAGCCCACTGCAGGGCAGTGGAAATGATTTTCCGGGCCGTTTTCCATCCGTAGCACACGTGGTGGGCCCTCGGCCGCGGCGAAGGCCTCGTCCAACCCGGTGACGGGGCTGTCGGCGGTGATCGAGCGTTCCACGATGCGCGACAGCGATTCGCGGGTGTGCTCGTCGATCATCGACGCGACCTTCACCGCCCGACCGTCCACCGTGGAATCGAATTGGAAGTGCTACGCCCACACCACCTTCGGCCCATCCGCTTGCACCGACCGTATCGAGGACACCCCGGCCCGTTTGCGTGGGTAATATACACGCACTACCGGCTATATTCTGCGCCGCGGTACCCGCGACAAAGTCTCGGGCGGTAGATCATCGAACAATCCCTTGCCCTGCTCCATTAATGGCACCGTCTGGACACTTGCTGGGAGCGCCGATCCGACATCCACCATGGATTCCTCAACCTTGCTGCCGCCCTCATCTGCTGGCGACGACTCAGCAACCGAACCCGATTAGGTGCTCTAATCGGTCGAAAACCCTTCTCGTCGCGCCTCGATTGCATTTCACCGATCCCAGCGCGAGAAGCAAGAAGCCGGTCTCGGCGTGTGTTCGCGCCTGTTTGGAGCGTGGATCGAGGTCGTGGAGTGGTTTGTCGGCGCACACTACAGGTGGCCGCTCGGATCAGAAGGTGACGCCACCTCCGATATCGCGGGCCTGCAGGGCATTCCCGGATACGGTTCCGGATATCTGGTTGTTGATGTCGCCGTTGCCGCCACCGACCTTGGACCATTCGCCGCGAAGGCGTGTTCCGAATTCAGGATCGGTTCGTTCGGTGCGCTCGAGGATACCCGCGAGTCGCTGCACCGGTGGGGAGCCAGGTTCCGCGCCGTCTGCTGCTTCGAGAGCGGCCGTCTCTTCGCTGTCGTCACCGAATTTCGCGCGTACCAGTTCATAGAGGCTGGCGGCGGCCCGGGCCGCGAGTGCGCTAGCGATAGCGATCAGGGCGGGCTCGACCATGGCGTGTCCTCGCACTCGGGGGAATCGGAGTCGTTCAATTCACCATTCTACCAAGTGATTACGTTGCCGGTCGGCAGATGCGAAGTCTCAGAAGTCGAGCAACGTTGTCGTGCAGCCGAGTGAGACCGGGCCGGTACTTCGGGTCATGCCATTCACACCGGTTCGCGGGTCGTCCGCCAGGCGCTGTCGCGATGGACGGCGATCCCGGGGCGACTCCGTGCTGGGATCGTGTCCCGGCCTGGGCGGCTGCTGCCGCGGATCGGTGGCACGTTGGTCGCGGTAGGCACCTCTACGGGTGTTCACTCCGGGCACAGCTATCTCGACTGGGATGATGTCGCCGACGCTGTCGAGTCGGCACCGACTCGTCGGAATCCGAGACAGGCCTCTGTGGCGGACGCTCTCAGAACGGTCATGGGGTAGGCGGCGCAGGAATGCTGAATCAGCAGCGCGGCGGTGCACCTGCAAGCGGTAGGTAACAACGCATCGGTTTTCTCTCGAGGCATAGGAGCTATCGTCGTGCGAGGCATGCTCGCTATGTTGCGGTGCGGGGTGCCGCTCATCGAACCATGGAACGAGTTGATCTCTTCCTGGGCGATGAGCAGCCTTTCTTCCTTCGCACTCGATACGATTCAGTGGTGGTGGGGAAACGAATCGAACGACGTAGCAACGAATCAGACTCCGCGCGAGCCGCCTTCGCCCGCCGGTTGCAGGGTCTGTTCGACGCGGCGGGAGCGCCGACCTTGGAACGGGTCAGAAGCGCCGCCGCGGCCAGGATGTCCGGGGCGCGAGCCAAGTCCCATCGCGGCGAGGTGTCAGCCCAACGTATCAGTGAGTGGCGCCGCGGCGACAGGCTGCCGCAAACCTTCGATGCGGTCGAGCCGGTACTGCTTGCGCTCAGAGCAATGGTCTTGGCGCGGGCTGAGACAGTTCCTCATGAGTTGACCGACATGACAGCATGGCAAAAGCTGTGGGAAGACGCACGAGCAGAAAGTGATTCGTCCCGTCCGGCTCACCCGTCCGACACCCGATCGTCGGGGAACGAAGATCGGGTGATCCGCCTGCGGGATGTCGCAGGCGGCGTCCATTTCCACGCGGCGCCCTCGGGAGCGCCTCCTTCCGGCCCCATCCCTCAACAGCTGCCCGGCGATGTGCGAGGGTTTGTCAACCGTGTCGTGGAACTGAAACGGCTCAGCGACATCATGAGCAGGGTCGGCGAAGACGACAGCGGTGTTCGAGTTATCGCCATCGTGGGCACCGCCGGTGTCGGCAAAACAGCACTGGCCATTCGGTGGGCACACAGCGTCCGCAGTGAATTTCCCGATGGCCAGTTGTATGTCAGCCTCCGCGGTTATGCCCCTGCGCCTCCCCTGTCTGCCTCGGGTGCGCTTCTGCGGTTTCTCCAAGCGTTGGATGTGCCTGCCGAGCGAATTCCACTCGGCGAGGAATCGCGATCGGAATTGTTCCGATCACTGATGGCGGGACGTCGGATGTTGATCGTGTTGGACAACGTCGCCTCGGTCGGACAGGTAAGACCGCTACTCCCCGGCACAGGGCAGAGCCTGGTATTGATCACCAGCCGCAATCGCCTGTCCGGCTTGATTTCTCGGGATGGGGCATGGCGCGTGAGTGTGAGGACGTTGACCTCGGGAGAGTCGATCACGCTACTGAGAAACACGATCGCTGAGTACCGCGACGGCGACAGCGACGCCGACCTCGCCGAACTCGCTGCGGTCTGCGCGCACCTACCGCTGGCATTACGGATCGCCGCCGAACGCGCGGCCGGACGACCACGCATGTCCTTGATCCAGTTGATCGCCGACCTGTGCGACGAATCCGGCCGCTGGGATGCCCTGTCCTCCGAAGAGGAAGCCGACGCGGTCCACACCGTATTCACCTGGTCCTACCGTGCACTACCCGACGACGCCGCGCAGGTATTCCGCAGGTTGGGTCTACATCCTGGACCCGATTTCGGTGTACACGCCGCCGCAGCACTGACCGGCGCCGGCCTCAGCACGATACGACGGCAACTCGACACGTTGGTGGGTGCTCACCTGCTGGAGGAGATCGGCCACGACCGCTATCAGCTTCACGACCTGCTACGCGTCTATGCCGCGGACCAGGCAGGTATCGAGGAGACCGACGAGGATCAGCGTGCCTGCCTCGGGCGACTGTTCGGATGGTATCTCCATACCTCCGCCGCTGCGGTAGACACCGTTCGACCGTCCCTACCACCGTTCGATCTCGAGCCTGTCGATCCGACCGTGGACCCATTGCAGTTCACCGACGTCAGTGCACGTGACTGGTATACCAGCGAACGGTCCAACCTCATGGCTGTAGCCGAAAAAGCCAACGATGTCGGCTTCCACAGGATCGCATGGCAGATACCGGTCATGGTCCGAGACCTAGGGGACGGACTCGACCCCAGGGATATCTGGGTGGACATCAAGCGTATGGCATTGGCCTCAGCCGAACGGCACTGCGACCGTTTCGGAGAAGCCATGATGCGGCTGTTGCTCGCCACAGACTACCGACTCGGCGCCCGATTCCCCGAAGCGCGGGACAGTTACGATCATGCAGCGCGAATTTTCGGCGAACTCGGCAATGGTGCCGGTGAGGCCGAAGCGATGAACGGAGCCGGACTGATCGCTCTCTGGGCCCGTGACATGGATGCCGCCCGGGACCTGCTCTCACAAGTTCTGGATATTGCTGAGCGAACAGACGATCAGCCGTTGCGGGCTGTTGCTCTGAGCAACCTTGGAAACGTGGCAAGAGATTCGGGGGATATCAGAAACGCGGAGGATCTACTGACGCGCAGCATCACTCTTTTTCAGATGCTGAAGCGTTCATTGTTGGAATCTCACACCCTATTTTCGTTAGCGTCGGCGCTGCGATCGGTCGGACGCCTTGTCGATGCCCGAGATAAAGTGGAGCAGAGCCTCCGGATCGCGCGGACGATCGATAATCCGATGACACTGGCCTACGCACTTCATGAATTGGCGAGTATTGATCTGGCCGAGTCGCGAGCACAGGAGGCGTTGATCTCGAGCCGCTCTGCGGCCGACATCTTCAAGAGATTGGCCAATCCACGCCAGGAAGCTGTGTCCTGGGGTCTGTCAGGCCAAGCACTCGGCACATTGGGGCGCCACGAGGATGCGGCCGCGCTGCACGAGCAAGCCGTGATTGTGCATCGCGGGTTGAACGAGCACTGGCTACTCGCGCAGGATCTGGATGCGCTCGCATCCGAACTCGAGGCACTCGGCGAACCCGACGAAGCCCGGGCCTGCTGGGTCGAAGCCTCGATCGTGCTTAGCCGATTCACTGATCCTGTGGCGACAAGGCTACGAGAAAGCGTGCAGGCCCACCTCTGACATGTATAGAACATCTGCTTCTGTCGTCACCAGCGCCTCGGGCATCCCACGAGTTGAGCCATCGTATTTCCGATCCGCGAGTCGGATCGCCGGCAATCTGGCGCTGTGCCCGACACTGTGTGGTGACATCCTTGGGCCGGACCGAATCCTGTTGCGGGCCCGATCACACTCGTCGCGCCCGGTTCCTCAACTGGATTCGATATCGTGTTCCGTGTGCCTGATTGCTCTATTGTGTTGACGTTTCCGCCGCCCGGATGGGTTATCCGCCGCGGAAACCGCTCATGACCTGCTATGACGATGTGCGGTGCGGAAGCGGAGACAACCAGCGGATTCCGATTTTCCCTATTTTCGAATCGACCGGAAAACCCCGGTTCGAAGAATCCCCAGAACGCCACGCACAACAAATTCCGCGCTGCGGGAGATGCGGAGATATCTCTTCCCGATCTTCCGATCCTCAGGGCCTGATCTGTGTGCACTTTTCGTCGAGGGGAACGATAGAAGAGGAATCTGCTATGTCCTTGAGCAACGATAAGGGCTGGTTCAAGAGCGGCTTCAGCGGAAGCAACGGCGGCGCCTGTGTCCAGGTCCGATTCACGAATGGCCAAGCACAGGTACGCGATAGCAAGGACCAGGCAGGCCCAGTTCTGGTATTCACCCGAGGCGAATGGGAGGCATTCGAGCTGGGCATGTTCAACGGCGAATTCTCCTTCCCGCCGGCGGAGAGTCTCAAACAGTGAAAAACCGGTGATATCCACACTTCTGATGCCGAGTCGGGATCGATGCCGACCGTGTCCGTGAAGAACGATGCTCTGTGCCGCGAGGAAAAGTTTCGCAGGCACGGAGCGTCTCACGGCGTGCAGGTACCGCACGTTGCGTCCGAATCGGGGTCGCTGCAGTGAGGCAGGCTCCCTGTGGTCTTCTATGTGCTCGTGCTGGGGGGACGCGCTGTCAATTCGTGTCGAAGCTGTACCGTGCGCGGATCGTTGAAGGCATGGAGAAGGTCCAATGCCTCTGCACAAGCATCGTGACTGTCGCCATCGGCACCGCGGCGCGCGAGCACATCGGCGAGGTGCGCCAACGACACCGCACGGTTCCAATCATCGTGCAGGTCTTGGTGTATGGCCGCAGCCTGGCGATAGAATTTCTCCGCTTCGGACGCGCGGGCCAGTGCCTGGTACGCCTGACCGATGATGACGAAGGCCAGCGCTTCGCGACTGCGGGAGCCGACGCGGCGATGAATCGCGAGAGCGTGGGCAAGAGATTCTAGTGCCTGACCAGGCTCGTTCGTAGCCAACAGAATACGAGCGCGTTCGTATTCGAAAGCGCCCTCCAGAAGCAGATCTGCCCCTTGGTTCATCGCGAGTGCTCCGGCGATCGCCTCGTGCGCTTCGGCGAAGTGTCCACGTTCACGATGAATCATCGCCTGGTAATTCAGAAAATCTGCGTGGGTATCTGTTGAGAATTCCTGCGGCATCGTATCGAACGCGTTATTGATGGCGGCGTCCGCTTCCTCGAGGTTTCCGGCCTCGAAATACGCCAGCGCAAGGTTGCCCAGCGCGATGGTTGCCCAGCGCGGGTTCTGCGCGTGGTCCGCGATCGCGTGTACTTGATCGAAGAGCGAGCATGCCTCACCGAATTGGCGGGCACGCATCAGGGCCAGCGCCAGCGCATTGCGGCGGAACATGTCGATCGACAGGTCGTCTATGTCGATCAGCACTGCTCGACGGTGCCGATCCACGGCTTCGTCCAGCCGCTGAGCCAGTCTGTAACTGATGCCGAGCCCGACCAGTGCTGTGATCTGTCCGGCCGGATCACCCGCGCGTTCGGCGGCGCTGAGGGCCTGCTCACCGAGTGAGATGCAGGCATCCACCGGATGGCGCATGCTGTATGGGAAGCGCAGCAACGCCAACGTTTGCCAGGCGATCCCGTCCAGGCCCGCGTCCGCAGCAGCGTGAGCGCATGCGATCAGTGTATCGACCTCGACTTCGATCCACGCTGCGGCCGTTTGAGAGTCCGGGAAGTCGGGCACCGGCATCGGTGGGTACCCGGCAGGCACCAACTCCAGGAAGCTTCCCAGGTCCGCGACGCCAGTCGCGGTGAACAGGGAGTGCAGATACCAGGTACAGACTCGTTCCAACGCTGTGTGCCGATCGGAGGGGTCGTCGTATTCGGCAGCCTGGTCGGCTGCGTAGGCACGCAACAGATCATGGAACTGGTAACGGTCGTGGCCGCTTTGCTCCAGCAGATATGTTCCCACCAGTACATCGAGCAGGCGGCGCGTCTCCGACTCGGGCAGAGCGGCCAGCGCTGCTGCGGCGGCGGTGCTGAATTCCGGCCCGGGATGCACTCCGAGAAGCCTGAACAACCGTGCCGGTGCGGTGGGTAACGCCCGATATGACCACGCGAACACAGTACGCACACCGTCAGCTTCCTCTTCGTCCTCGGATGAGAGCGCATCCCATAGCAAGGATTCGTCACGAAGGTCTCGGATCAGGGAGGTCAAGGGTACGTGCGGTCGAGCGGCGGCGCGTTCGGCGGCGATTCGTAGAGCCAGTGGCAGCCGTCCGCACAATCGGGCCAGCTCTGCTACCTGGTTGTCCTGGTCGGCGTCCCGGTAGCCGGCTGTGGTCGTCTGCAGCAACCGCACCGCCTCGAACTCGGACAACAACGGCACCGTGACACGCTGTGCACCGTCGCGGGCGATCAGGCCTGAAAACCGGTTACGGGAGGTGACCAGTACCAGGCAGTTCTCGGCCCCGGGCAGCAGCGGACGTACCTGCCCGACCGTGGCCGCGTTGTCGAGTACCACCAGCATCTGTCGACCGGCCAGCAGGGACCGATACATGTCGGCACGGGCTTCCAATTCGGTCGGCACCGCACCCGGCACCACGCCGAGTGCGGCCAGAAACCGCTCCAGGGCAGTCATCGGGGTCACCGGATCGCCGGGATCGTATCCGCGGAGGTTGATGTACAGCTGCCCGCCGGGAAACCGGTGACGATTCTGATGCGACCAGTGCAGTATCAGAGCGGTTTTCCCCACCCCGGCGGTGCCGGCGACCACCGCAACCGATACTCCGCTGTCGGCTGCCAGCACGGCGTCCAGATGTGCGAGTTCGCCCACGCGGTTGACGAATCCACGCACGTTGCCTGGCAGTTGCTGCGGTATGGGCACCTGTTGTTCGAAGGGCGGGTGGAAGTGGATGCCGCCACTGATATCCCGAGCTTGCACCACTTCCGCAGCAGTACCCGACAGATGCGACGACATCGATCCGAACGTGTATGGATCACCCCCACCTACGGATCCACCGTTCATCCGCGCCTCCGCCCCTGCCGCTGCGACAACTCCCCCACTGTACTCGACGGACAACATTCCAACGGCTGCCGAAAGTCACCACGAAACCTACACCATCACAACATGTTCCGGATTCGACTACATCCACCGCGCCCTCTCGCGGTCGCTACCGAAGGCATACCCGGCGAAGCCACACGCCGCCCGTGCCTGGAGTCGGCCGCGCAGAAGTCGATCGTGCGGTCGATCGACGGGCGGCCGCCTCGGAAAGATCGCGGACCTGCACGACGTACGGGACAGTCGAATCGGTCACCGGACGCTCCGTGTCGCGTCCGATGCCCTTCGCCGACCTGAAGGCGTTCAGCGACTTGCGGGTTGGTGGCAGCGAGCACCGTACAGTCACGGCATCCAGTCCTCGATCTCAACGACAGAATCAGTCCTCGGCCCCACTACACCGCCTACAGCAGGTGTGCCGTGGAGACGACGCCCTCGACTCCCCCGCTCGACCTCGGGAAATTTTGAGCGTCAGAACCTTCGGAAAGATCGTTTCATCGACCGAACCTCGATTCCCGCCGTGTCACCGCACCGGGCACCGTGCCGAGTGTCGACGAGCCGGAAGGTCGTGCAAACCCGCCCGACCGCCTGTTCGAACACAACCGATTCGGTAGGGGTACGGAGTTCATGCCACTGCCGGTGGAGTATGCGAGTGCTGCTGCAGGCTGGGCAGGGGCGGACACGGTCGTGCGGGACGCAGGTGAGCGGGTCGGGAACGCAACGGTGAGACCGTGACCGGCACAACCTCCGGGGCGCGGTGAAACAGTCCTGGTCGCCACCGCACCTGGCCGGGCTGAATATCCAAGGCCATCTCCGGCCACGCGTCGAACAGTGGCGTGAGCCCGGCCTCAGCGATTCGCTCCGCGAGGAACCGGGCCGCAAACGGGCATTTGTGCGGGCCCGAGCCCCAAGCCAGATGCCGACTCGAAAGTGTGTGGCTCCTGCTGTCGTATCCCGTGGCGGGATCGGTGTTGGCGGCAGCCATGCTTACTGCGACCGGGCGATGCGCGGGCAACAACACACCGTCGATTTCGACCTCCGACGACGGGTAGGTGAGACAGTGAATCGCCAGCGGGGGATCGGCGATCAAGATCTTCTGGATCGCGTACGGAATCGTCGTGGCAGGCTTGGCGTATTCGGAATCCGACGACGGTGCGAGCATCTGCAGGGCGGTCAGAGCCATAAGATTCGACATCGACTCGCCGCCTGCTCCGTACAGCGTCACGAGTTGTTGGACGACTTCCTCAACGCTGAGTCGAGCAGGATGGGACAGCAGTGCCGAGGTGACATCGTCGGCCGGGTGGGCGGACTTTAGGGCAACCAGTTCGCCGAGCGCAGCGGCCAGCGACGTATTCACCTTCGCCGCAGCAACCGGGTCGGTTGATTCGAACATATCGGAGGTGGCCCGCGCTATGCGCTCTCCGAGGTCGGCGGTACAGCCGAGCAGTGTATCCAGCATGGTCGACGCGAGCGGCCGCGCGTAGTCTGCGACCACGTCGGCCCGACCGCTGCGCCCGAGATCTCTGATCAGTGGTCCGGCAGCGGCGTGCACCTTCTCCTCGATGCGATAGCGGTCCACGGTCTCGAGGGCTGCGATATTGGCACTGCGGTAACGGGCATGCTCGCTGCCGGCCGAGCGCAGCGCATTGGGCCGCCATTGCATCATCGGCGCGATCGGGCATCCCGCAGGCATGGGGTAGAGCCGCTCCCATTCGCGAGGATCGGCGGGAAACTGCGCCAAAACCGTCTTGGCGCTGCGGTATCCGATCACCAGCGTCGCTTCGACCCCTGGCGCGAGGAGGACCGGCACCAGAGGCCCGTAGTCGTGGCGCATCCTCTGGTAGGCGCGGTGTGGATCGGCGGCGAAGACATCGTCGTACAGGGCCAGTCGCGGTCCGATCTGGTCGACAGGGATCGGCCGGGCGCAACCGCGGCGCGCACCGGTGTCAGCCACGATGGATCCCTCGGGATAGGACCAACACGGAGGCGACGATCAGCCCTCTCTGCCGCCGGGAGCAACCGCTACCGATCGGCCGCTTCGATCGGCGCCCACGGCGTGGTCCGGGCACCGTGTCGACTGCCCGAGGAGCGATTGCTGCCGTCGCGATGCGCCTCACCGCCCACCAGGTGGACGGAACTGCTCGTGGAGCAGCACGCTCTGCTCGTGCAATCCGGCCCGTGCCCGCCTGTTGACGTTCGCGTATCCGCGCACATCCCATCAACGCAGCGAGTGAAGCGACCCAGCTTTCAGCAGCGCCGTCCGAGGCCCTCCAGCCCGCAGGTTCTCGCGGCGCCTCGATGATCGGCAAACCCACGATCACGTGGTTCATGACGACACCCCCTGCACGCTGAGGCCACTCGACCAACTATGACTACAGTCACATCTAGGCTATGCTCCCAGCTGCTAGCTCGTCAATATGCTTCAGCAACAGCAATGACAGCTGTCATAGCTACTCGCATGCTGAGGGTGGCGACACTTCGATCGGTGAAGGAGATCGACGACGATGGCACCGGATTCCCCCGCCGTGGCACGGTGGGAGCTGTCATATCGGACCCGACGGCGCCGCGACGAGATGGGTATCACCGGCCCCCAGATCGCGAAGGCATTGAAGTTCTCCGCAACGTACTGGCCGAAAGTCGAACGCGATCAGAGAATCTTGTCCGAAGACAAACTGATACAGCTGCTCGAGTTGCTGGATTTCACGGCGGAGGAACAAGCCGAATTGGTCGGGCTACGTCAACTGGCTCGCCAGAGCGGGTGGTGGTCGCAGTACGAGGGGCTGTTCGATGAGCAGCAGTTGCGGTTCTACGGCCTGGAATACGGAGCCGAGGAAATTGCCACGGTCGAAGCTCTGCTGATCCCGGGTCTGCTGCAAACCGCGGAGTATGCTCGCGCGCTCTACACCGCCGACACAGCGTTCATCAGGCAGATCGAGGTTCAACAACGTGTAGACGCCCGAATGAAACGCCAAAAGCGACTCGATGACGAAGACCCGGTCAAACTCAGCGTCGTGGTCAGCGAAGCTGCTCTCCGACAGGAAACGGGCAGCCACGATATTCTTCAAAATCAACTACGTCATCTGGTCGCGATGATCGAGCAGCACGAGACAACCCTCAAATTTCGTGTGCTCCCGTTTACCAGCCACACCGGCGCAATTCGAGCGTTCTCCTCCTTTCATATACTTCATTTCGCTCGCCCACCACTACCCACACTTGCATGGACCGAGACTCCGGTCCATGGCGAACTGGTCGAAGACCAAGAGCAGACGCGAAGCATGTCAACCACCTTCGGCCACCTCCAAACGGAGTCGCTAGCCCCGGATAAATCACTCAACTTCCTTGAGACACTCATTGATTAGGAGAAATCAGCAGGTGAGCAGCATCCTCGAAAGAATGGGCGCCACCACACCACATTGGTTCAAATCAACATTCTCCACCGGTACGAGCAGTTGCGTAGAGATCGCAGTCACCCCAGAGGCAAGACTAATTCGAGATAGCAAGTATCTGCGAGATCCCAACAACAGCCCAGCACAGCAACCGACAATCCGAGTAGCCATCGGGCAGTGGGCACAATTCCTGTCGGCTGTCGAAAAACACGACACCGCAGGCACTGCCGGCCTTCCCCGCATCAGGTACCAGCCTGACGGGGGTGCCTCGCTCTCCGACGGCGAAACCACTCTGCAATACACAACCGGCGAATGGGAAGCATTCCACGCCGGAGTCGTAGCAGGTGAGTTCGAACCGACTACGACCAAAGTGCCGACGGCAATCTCGCCGTTGGCGAGATGACCAGTGGTGGTGAGACCCGAACTGGCGCGTTCGGCGACGTCGGCGACGGTGCCCTCACCTCGGTCGGACGCCGGACCTCCGACGAGGCCTGGGAGCTGCCAGAGGTTGAAGGAATGCGGGGCACCACCGGGGTGGTGACCGCCGAAGGCTGTGAGCGTGGCGGTGAGGACGGCTCGTCGGCGTTGCCAGCCCTGATCGCAGGGTTGAGTGCACGTACCGTGAGCATGATTCCCGTGCCCGCGCACACACAAGGAACACCGCCTCACCATCGGCCAAGCCTCAGTCGACAACCACCACCGTCAGTCGGCACCGACGCAGTAAGAGTTCCTAACAGGTTCGTTTCGGTGGCGATGACTGTCGTTGCGGTGCACTATGTTTCGTTGTGGCGGCACCGTGGATAGTGGATGACCGGTTGTGGGCAGTGATCGAACCGCTACTGCCGGTCCGGGTGCCGGGGACACCGGGTCCGGCGCGGATGGACGACCGGCTGGTGTTGCAGGGGATCTTTTTCGTGCTCTTCACCGGGATCGGATGGGAAGACCTACCTCAGGAGTTGGGGTTCGGGTCGGGTATGACGTGTCGGCGACGGTTACGAGACTGGCAGTCGGGCGGGGTGTTCGAGGCCATGCACGAGACGATGCTCGCCCACTGCCACGCTGCCGGGTTGATCGATTTCGACCGGGTCGTCCCCGACGGCTCGCACGTGCGGGCGAAAAAAGGGGGGCGCCGACACAGGCCCGAGTCCGGTCGACCGCCGCAAAACCGGCTCGAAGCACCACATCCTGACCTGCGGCAACGGATCACCACTCGCGGTCACGTTATCGGCGGCCAACTCAGGCGACCACTTGGTGCTGCCCGAACTGCTCGACAAGGTCAGACCCCTGCGCGGGCGACCCGGTCGGCCGCGTCGCCGGATCACCACGTTGATCGCGGACAAGGACTACGACTACCCGCGCGTCTACGACGAACTGCGCAAACGAGGGATCACCGGCTACATCCCGCGCCGCGGCACCCGCGACAAAGTCTCGGGGCGATGGATCATCGAACAATCCCTTGCACTGCTCCACCAATACCGCCGCCTCGCCATCCGATGGGAACGCCGCACCGACATCCACCACGGATTCCTCGACCTGGCAGCCGGACTCATCTGCTGGCGACGGTTGAGCAACCGAACCTGATAGGTGCTCTAACAGATCAGTTCAGAATGAGTTTGCGGAGGCAGATGACCGCGCAGGCGAGGCTGAGTAGTGCTTGGTGGATGTCGGCGCGGCGTTCGTAGCGGATGCGCAGACGCTTGAACGCGTGTAGCCAGGCGAAGCTGCGTTCGACCGGCCAGCGTACGACGCCGAGTCCGGATCCGTGGCCGGTGCCGCGGCGGGCGATGACCGGGGTGATACCGCGATCACGCAGTTGTCGGCGGTATTTGTCGTAGTCGTAGCCGCGGTCGGCGTAGAGGTAGCGGGGTCGCCGCCAAGGCCGCCCTCGGCGTCCGCCGAGTGTGGGTAGCGCGTCCAGCAGCGGGATCAGTTGTGTGACGTCGTGACGGTTTCCGCCGGTCAGGGTGACCGCGAGGGGTGTTCCGGTGGCGTCGGTGATCAGGTGGTGCTTGGAGCCGGGTTTCGCGCGGTCGACCGGGCTGGGGCCGACATGGTCCCCCCTTTCAGAGCCCGTGGATGCGAGGCATCGACCAACGCGATGGACAGGTCCAGCTTCCCCGCCGAGCGCAGTTCGACCAGTACCTGTTCGTGTAGCTGCTGCCACACCCCGGCTTCCTGCCATTCGGCCAATCGCCGCCAGCACGTCGCACCCGAGGCTCCGAACAACGCGGTCGGCAACTGGTTCCAACCGATACCGGTTCGGGCCACGAACAAGATCCCCTCCAACGCCGCACGATCACTGCTCCGACGCCGGCCAGGATGACGGAAACGCCGCTGCGGCAACGGAATCAACGGCTCCAACCGCACCCACAAGGCATCGGTCACCACCTCATCAACCACCCCAGAAGTGTCGAATATGTTGCACCACAGATCAAACCGACACACCGACTCATTCTGAACTGATCTGTAAGCACCCCACACCCGACCGCTCACATTTTCGCAAGTGGCTTCGCGGACGGGGGCAACGCGAAACACCGCAAACCCCGCCACCAGAGCTTCGTCACCAGCCCGGGGGACTGCTGCACGGATTGGTGACATCTGATCTGTGGTGCCGTGAGGCACTGCTGGAAGGATGTATGCCGTGCCCAAGCCCTACCCAAAAGAGTTCCGTGATGACGTCGTCCGGGTGGCTCGCAATCGGGAGCCAGGCCAGCAACTGAAGCGGATCGCGGCCGATTTCGGGATCAGCGAGTCGTGTTTGGCGAACTGGATCAAGCGAGCCGATGCTGAAGACGGTATCGATCCCGGCGTAGTGAACGAGCATGCTGCCGATAACGCTGAACTGCGCAAACGCATCCGGTTGCTCGAGCAGGAGAACGAAGTGCTGCGGCGAGCAGCGGCCTATTTGTCGCAGGCGAATCTGCCGGGAAAATGATCTACCCGCTCGTCCGTGAGCTGGCCGCTGATGGGATTCCCGTCGCGGTGACGTGCCGGGTCTTGAAGATTGCGCGCCAACCGTACTATCGGTGGCTCGCCGACCCGGTCACCCCTGCTGAACTGGCTCAGGCCTACCGAAGCAACGCGTTGTTCGACGCTCACCGCGACGACCCCGAGTTCGGGTACCGGTTCCTTGCCGACGAGGCCGCCGATGCCGGCCAGCCGATGGCATCACGGACCGCGTGGCGGATCTGCTCGACCAACAAATGGTGGAGCAGTTTCGGTAAGAGACGCGGAACGAAGATCAGGCGGTCGGGGCCGCCTGTTCATAATGACCTCGTCGCACGAAAGTTCACCGCGGTTGCGCCGAACTTGTTGTGGCTCAGTGATATTACCGAACATCACACCGGTGAAGGGACGCTCTACCTGTGTGCGATCAAGGACGTGTTCTCGAACCGGATCGTGGGCTATTCGATCGATTCGAGAATGAAGGCCCGCCTCGCTGTCGATGCCCTGGGCTCGGCGGTGGCCAGGCGTGGCGCGGTCGGTGACCAGGTCGCCGGCTGTGTTGTTCACAGCGATCGTGGGTCGCAATTTCGATCGCGGAAGTTCTTGCGGGCCTTGGGAAATCATGCAATGGTCGGATCGATGGGCCGTGTCGGCGCGTGTGGCGACAACGCGGCGATGGAGTCGTTTTTCGCGTTGCTGCAGAAGAACGTCCTCGACCGCAGGTCGTGGGCTACCCGCGAGGAGTTGCGGATCGCGATCGTCACCTGGATCGAGCGGACCTACCACCGCCGCCGACGCCAAGCCAGGCTCGGCAAATTGACCCCAGTCGAATACGAGACCATCATGACCACACCAGCCCTTCGGGCTGCCTAACCGCTGTCACCCGATCGTGCAGCAGTCCCCGGCGCCCGAGTCCACTCAAGGCCAACTGGCCGCGTCGTCTGTATTGGAGTAGTCCACTACTCGATCGGAACTCGGTTGCCCCTGAGACACTTTGGAGGTGGAGCAGCTCACTGTTTTCCACCCACCGCAATGGTCGGGTGTCGTACTACGACTGAGTCCCGGGCGCCAACTGCTCGGACGCGGTTCCCGCAACGCCCTCCGTTTCGACGACCAGCACCTCAGCATCACCCATGCCGTGATCAGCAACGTGGGTGGTCGAGTCACCGTCGAGGACCTCGGGTCCTCGACCGGAACGCGGATCGGCGGCGAAACATTCTCGGGCGCAAAGCTTCTACACCACGGCGACGTCGTCACCTTCGGCCGAATCCAAGCACGTTTCCAACAGTCACACGATCCCCGCACCGAGATGCTGGCACGCGAGGACATCCACCGGGCCGCACCGAGCCACGCCCGCTACGACATCGAAGATCAGACCGCACACCAGGTCAACAACGTCGCACGCGACCAGAACAACAACTACAGCCTGCAACGCGAAAGTTTTCTGCGCGAAGCCGCGGCATCACGCACGAAAGCACGGTACGTGTTCTGGACCGGACTCGTCCTGGCCATCAGCGGCTCGCTCGGCTACGCCTACCTCCTGGTGAAGGGCATCGAGGAGACGCAGACCGAAACGCAGGAACTCATGGACGAGCTGGACAGCTCGTGGCAGAGCGGCGAACCGCCCGCCCACTTCCCGGGCTTCGGTACCGATTTCACGGTGCTCGGCACCGACACAGGCCTCGGAATTTCCGCCGAGTCGATCTTCTTCCTGGTCGCGATGGTCGGCGACCTCATGACGGGCGTCGGGCTGATCCTCTGGATCGTCGCCGCAGCCCGGGCGCGCAGCGTCTACACCGACCCGCGACACGTGTGGAACCAGCCGTTCGACAGATAAGGGAAATCGTGGTCTTCAACATCGGTTCACAACAAGGCAACATCAATAACGTCGCCCGCGACCAAACGATAAATCACGGTCAGCACGGCAACTTCGTAGCGTCGCAGACGGTCGATTTCGCTGTCGAACTGTCGGAGACGTTACGGCGCATGGGAATGGACCGAGCAGCCGGGGAGGCGGACGAGGTCCGGCAGGAGTTGGCACAGCCGCAACCCAACCGCGAGATGATCTCCGCACGACTCACACGGATCGCCGCGGCAGTCACCGCAATCGCAGGCGCCGAATCCGCAGCACGCGCCCCGCTCCTGGGCCTCGGGCAATGGTTGGGCGACCTCGGAACACCGATACTGAGGGCGCTCGGCATGTGACGCGGTCGAGAACCGATCTGATCGATGCCATCACACACCAACAGCGCGCGCAGTCGGGAAGTGGTCACCGCCCGTGGTCGATGGTGGGTGGCGGCCGAACCGATACGGCAACGATGACCCCGCGAGACGACGTCCTTGCGACGATGGCATGCCGTTCGCGACCTGCTCGATCAGGGAGTCGGGCTGATGGACTGCGCCCACCGACCCGCACAGCGTGCCGCCGTGTGAGCGCTGCGGCCCCACACGGACCCACCTACCTGATCGGCTTCGGTGGCGCCGTGCTCGACGGGGCGACCGTGACCACCGCTGCAGGGCGCCCGGAGGGCGCCACCTGGGCGAGTAACTCACCGTGGCGATCCACAATCATCCGTACATCACGGGGGATCGCTTCGCTCCGATCTCCCTCGGCCACCAATCTCGCCAGCCACCGGCGCACGCCTTGAAACGGAAATTTGGTACAGGTCTCCAATATCTCTGCCTGGGCTGCGGCTGTCGTGGTCTCATAGTTCCGAATCAGTGCGCACAGCGCCACCCAAGCCATGCGTCTGCCTTGTGTGCACACATCTCGATTCAAGCCGAATACCTCGATCGATGTCTCGCCTATCTCATCGAGTCCGATATAGAGACCGGTTGTCGTCGACAGGGCGAGGTGGATAAACGGGTCCATGACCGTCGGGTCGATAAGTAAGCTCATTCCTCCTCGGACCGGAAAAAGGTCTCGCTTGTGGTTGCTGTTACACCGCGAACACGCGAAAATATAGTTTTCCCACCGGAATGCCCACTCGGGAAAGTTCGCTTTTGGTCGGAAGTGGTCGATATCGGTTCCGACACTGTCTTCGCAGTACATACAGCGTTCGAGACCTGGGCACATCTGTTGGAGAGTGAGTAGGACCTCGTCTCGTGCTTTACCCTTGAATGTCCGCCAGCTCGCCACAGATTTCTTGGACGGATCGGCATTTCCGTCCACCGCAGCCTGCCTACCTCGAAGAGTTCGCAACGTCCGCTGCGAGAGATTGCTGCGCTCTATCGGAATCACTCGTCGCGCTGCCGCTCGTGCTTCATCAGGCTTTGTAGCGCCACCTCGAGCTGGCTGTGAGGTACGGCAGCGCGCAACTTTCGAAGTATCGAGGTCTCGGCTGACGTCAGATCACGCTTCAATGCCGTAGCTTCGATCGTCGCCAGCCGCAGCCGCGCAGCTCTGGCCGATTCGGACAACACAGAATCAAGCCCGAAGAGGTCGGTGAGGACCGCCTCATCTATGGTGCCGTTGACTACGCGATTATATTCCTCACCCTCCAGAATTGCTGTGCTCACGCCCCTCTGCCATGCAGGCGCGAGTCGCACCAGCCCACCCTCATCGGCTGCCTGGCAAATGAATGGACTGTGGGTTGTGACGATGAACTGCATGTTCGGAAAGTGGTCTTTCAACCAAAACCCGATTCGTTGCTGCCATTCGATATGAAGGTGAACATCGATTTCATCGATCAACACGACACCCTCATGCAGAACACGAACATGACCATCGGAATCTTCATCGATGTCAGGAGAAGTGAACGCGGCAACCAGCTGCTTGATGAGATCGAGCACCAGCCCAGCAACAGTGCGATATCCGTCGCTCAGCGAGGCCAGCGCAAGAGACCGGCCCTCCGGCGTGGCGACCCACAAACCATCGGAGTCGACTTTCTCGACACGCATGCCCTCGGGGAGCAAGCCATCGTCCAACAGCCTGAGAACCAGCTGTTCGATCGCCGCTGCCTCCGGGCGGCCCTCCAGGCGGCGCAGATAGATCTGCTGTAACCACACGACAGCTTCCGACAGTGACGCATCTTCTCGAAACAAGCTGGCCAGTGCGGCAGGACGACCGGGCGACATCATCAAGCGTTGAGCTTCGGTCGGAGCAGGCGACAGTCGCCGGAACGGACCGTACCCCGCAGTGAACCACCCCCGCGGGTTCTCGGCCCAAGGCCCCCGGGCGGGCGTCCATTTGCCTCCGACCAGCGCTCTGCCGATCGTTGGTTCAGGACCATCACCACGTGTCCACTCCATCGCTGCCCAAGGCTCGAAAGCAGGCTTTCGTCCGGCTGTGGAACCGAAGACATCCTCGTCGCCGAATCGAAGTCGCACGGCGACACGCGCTTGTGATTCACCGTCGCGGATCCACCCTCTGAAGGTTTCCGCCAGCAGCCGAGCCACAGAGGGGCCACCGATCGCAAGAGCGACAGCCTGCAAGAACGTCGATTTCCCTGCACCGTTACGGCCGGCGATGACGATCCAGCGCGGAAGTGGAGCGTCTTTGCGTGCGAAAACGAGGGACGCCGCACCATCAGCACCAGGAAAGCCGCGTACCCCTTCCAATTTGATCTCCGCGATCTGCACGGTCAGAGCGTACTAGAGAAGAGGTCGGTGCAGCCGCGACCACTATCAGCGCATTGTTGGGTGTGAGGTAGTCCGTTGCGGATCAGTAGACGTCGGTGCCAGGTGGGACAGGATTCGGAGCAGGTGGCGAGAAGGTATCGGAGTCGGCGCCGGGCGGTGCAGGAGGTCATGCCTGTACAAAGGGGCCTTTGAGGCTTGGACGATCGAAGCGAGGTGATGTGGCGGCGCTTGTCGAGCAAGGACCGACCTTCGAAGTGATCGAGGCTGGGGCCGTCTTTGACTGCGCGGTCGTCATGTTCGATGTGACAGCGAAGCTTGTTCGGCTGCAGCAGCTTTCGCAGAGGAATATACGGTGGCAGCGCCGTCGACCAGTAGTATGTGGGTTCGGCCGCACCGCTTGGCCATTCGGCCGACTACCAGGATTCGGGCAGGCTGCCCGCCCGACAGCGAGCGATGTTTTCGGTTGGCCGGTCGCAGCCGTAGCAGCAACGGTAACCGCACAAATGCGGCCGGATCACCCGCCCTCGGCGTGAGCCGCCAGATGACCACCCGGCGCGACGAGCGCCCGACGGTGGTGATCGCTGTCTTCGCGGTGACGGGTTTGTCGCGGTAGCCAGAGTCTGAGCAAATACGGCGTTGAGAAACCCACGTGTGGGGTGGTGCGGCGGGAACTCGATCGGTTCCGTCAACAGCCATTTCCGGAGGAAGTCGGCTGGCGATGTCTTAGCGTTGCCTCGCGCCAAGCGCGAAATCGTCGGTGACCGTGGTGGGAGCGAACATCTCCCGGTCGAGCGGGGTCCGCTGCGGTCACGCTTCCGTCGCGCTCGTCCGTTCCGGTGTCAGGAAGTGCTCACCGGTGGGCGCGCTGTCGCGTCCCACGCCTGCTCGAGGAACTTCATCGCATGCCGGTTGGAGGAACGGCCATAGACATCGGTGACCACCGAGGGGCCGGACCACCCGAACTTCTGCGCCACCAACTCAGCGGGCAAATCCGAGGCCGCATACCCCGAGGTGCCCTCCACCTCGGCGGTGTCGTTGTCGTTGTCGAGAAGGACTAAACAGGTTGTCGTACAGATGAATTCGGCTTGTATGGAACCGTGCGGACGATGCCGGTGTGGCCGGTCAGGGGGTCACCGACCCGCTGATGAGTACTCCACGAGTCCAGTCCGAACCCCGGCGGGCGTCGATGCAACCGCTACCAGCCATCACCACGCCGGAACCAGACCTGCCACACCGCCAACGGTATCTCCCCCTCAGAAGCAGTTCGGTACCGAATCCTTCGGCTGCTCGCCAATACCGAAGCCACCACCGGCCCGTGAGCAGTCGATCCTCCTAAGATCGGTCGCGATCGATGTCTGGTGCAGGGCGTTTGCTGCACATCAGTCGGTGGACACCAGGCTTGTCCGAGCGGGCTGCCCCGCGTGCGCCCGTCCAGCGCGGAACGTCGTCTAGCCCGGAGCGTGACGCAGCCCCTCGATGAACACCACGGCCATCCGGCGGTTGAAATCGAAGTCGATATCAGCCGCTGACACAGGCTGGCACAACAGGCCTACGGCGTAGAGCAGTTCGCGTGCGTCGATCTCGGCGTCGATCTCACCGGCCGCGCGAGCGTCGGCGACCAGGTCGGAGACCGCCGGTTCGAGCCGCTCAGCGACGTAGTCTCGCAGTCCTGTGTGTGCCGGATCGCCCGAATGCAGGGCTGCGGCCAGTCCACGCTTGGTTCCGACGAGATCGACGTAGTCTCGCGCCCACCGGCGTAAGGCCTCGTAGGGAGCGTATTCGGTACGTAGTTCGGCGGCGGTCTGTGTACCACTACACCGCCGCGATCACAGCGATGACCGTTCCGAAGCCGACAAGGGCGCACACTGGGTGTGCTGGATAGTTAGTGCTCGATCGCCCTCATCGAGCACTAGGCCCGAGGTTCTCGAATGCGCCCACCAAAGCACACTGAGCGCCCCTTATCACCTGCCACTGGAGCCGTAGAAATGTCGGCGCCCAGAGGCACACGGGCCCGGCAGCGTTAGTCCGATTTCGCTGTGCCCGACGCGGGTGTCAACGGAACGCCAATCCTGGACACTTCTCGGCACCGGAATTCTGACCCCCTTTTGGTCGGTCGGGTTGATGGTTTCAGTCTTCAGTTGTGCCGGCGGTGGGGACGCGGCCGAGGTCGCGGTCCT
>NZ_JAFMPL010000081.1:0-37195 GCF_019038455.1 Nocardia noduli | reverse complement strand
ACACCCAACCCACCCCCACACGGCGCGAGCCTTACGAGCGCCCGTTCGCGGCCGTCTCGCGTCCGAGCGGTCGAGACAATGCGACGCAGTCGCGAGTATCGACCGCTCGGACGCGAGACAAGAAGGGCCGCGAACCCGCGGCCCCGGCCGCCAAAATCACAGCCGCCAAATCAACTGTCCAGTTCGCGGGCGACCGCGCGGACTACTTCCGAGATGCGTTGGGTCATCTTGCGATCCGGGTATTTGCCGCGGCGCAGGTCCGGCTGGACCTTGGTTTCCAGCAGCGTGATCATGTCTTCGACCAAGCCGTGCAGTTCGTCGGGGCTCTTGCGCGGCTGGGTGGATTCCTTGCGGACGCCGCGGTCGCGTTCCTGCCCGGCGCGCACCGAGGGCGGCGCTTCGAGCAGTTTCAGGCTGAGTGCCTGGGGACCGCGACGGCCTGCGGCCATACCGAATTCGACGCGCTGTCCCGGTTTGAGACCTTCGAGGCCTTCGGGCAGCGCGGACGAACGGACGTAGACGTCCTCCCCCTCGTCTTGGGAAAGGAAGCCGAAGCCCTTTTCGACGTCGTACCACTTAACCCTGCCGGTCGGCACTGTGCTCACCCGTTCGTCATCGAAACCCGGGCCGCGTGGGCCCGAGCACATCCGTCTGCGCGGAACTGTTCGCGGGCGTTGTCGCCGCGAAAGTCCTGTCAGCTTGCGTAAAGAAAGCGCCCCACAAACGTGTAGGACGCGATTGATTCGAGTCTACCCCGGTGACTATTGCCGAAGCACATCAGTTTTACGGTCGTGGGGTGACGAACCCTTCCGCGCCGACACCGCCTCCCCAGCCTCCTCGGCCGCGCCGCTCCGGCGCCCGGTTCCTGTATGTGCCGCTCGGGTTGTTCGGGATCGGGCTGCTCGCGATCGTGGCGATTTTCCTGACGCCGATCCTGAGTGATTCCGATCCGGCGCTGTGGCTGTATCTCACCGCGATGCTGACGCCGATCGGTTTCATTCTCGGCGTGTTCTTCGCGCTGTGGTCCGGTCGCCGTTCCCGGTGACCCGTGACGGCAGGGCGTGGGTACCCGAGCCGCCACCCGCCGAATCGATTATGTGATCCTCGTCACATAACGGTCGTGTCACGGACCCGGTGGGGAGCTCAACGGTGGGATTCGGACCCCTCCTAGCTGCGCGGAAGCGTTCTGTCACGCATCGATACCGTGTCGAGACCTGTTCGTACACGCCGGTTACCAAATAGTGATTTTTCGCGGCGATCGTCGTACCGTCTATCTCAGCCGGGCAAGCCCCGGCACCACCGGCCCGCCGCATCGAACCTCACCCCGCGGGTACCGGACCCCGACGGAAATCAGGGGTGGGGGCGGGACGGACGACCTCTCAGTCCGAACCCGAGCGAGGCTCTCGCAGGTGCGGACGAGAGGAAGACACCCGATATGAGTGGACGCCATCGCAAGCCGAGTTCCACCGGTCGCACCGTGGCCAAGGTCGCCGTCACCGGCGCCATCATCGGCACCGCAGGTGTGGCCCTCGCTGGAAACGCCAGCGCGGCTCCCGACTCCGACTGGGATCGCCTCGCGCAGTGCGAAGCGGGCGGCAACTGGGGCATCAACACCGGTAACGGTTTCCAGGGCGGCCTGCAGTTCTCGCCGAGCACCTGGAGCTCCCACGGTGGTCAGGAGTACGCGGCGAGCGCCAACCAGGCGAGCCGTGAAGAGCAGATCGTCGTCGCCGAGAAGGTTCTGGCCTCACAGGGCTGGGGCGCTTGGCCCTCCTGCTCCTCCTCCCTCGGTCTGAGCAGCAGCCCCACCCAGCGCTCGGCCCCCTCGTCCGAAGCCCCGCGCTGGAACCCGACGCCGTCCGCGCCGCAGGTCCAGGCCGCCGACACCAACCAGGAAGTCTTCCAGGCTGTCGATCGCGCGATCGCCGTTGTGCAGCAGCAGGGCGTGGTCATCCCGCAGCAGGCCCTCGACTTCCTCCAGGCCAGCAAGGGCACCCAGCTGGACCCGCACGTCGTCGACTTCTTCCAGGCCAACAAGAGCTTCCTCCCCCAGTAACCCGCCTACGAATAAGGCCCCCGCATCCTCGAGGATGCGGGGGCCTTATTCGTATCTGCGGAACCTTCCGGCCCGGAGATCAGCGGTTGATCACCGTGTGCGGATGCACGTAGGGCAGCTGATCGGCCGGAAGTGGAAATTCGGTGTCCTCGCCGTAGGGCGAGAGATTCCCGGAGCGAGTCGACGAGAGTTCGGTGACGGCGTGATCACCGTCGGGCAGTTGAGGCCACCCGTTGTCGACATACGGTTTCTTCGATTTGTTCACCACGGCACCATTCTGACATGCGCGTCGACCCGAGCGACTTCGTCCCGGCACCCCGATCGACGGACCGGTTCCATTAGTCTCGAAATCGAATGGTGATACGACGACCGATCTCGGGAGCACATGGGTAACTCGTCGGGCACGCCCGGTACTACGCAGGGCATCGCGCCGCAGGACAGTGACACCGGGCGCGAGGAAGTGACGGCAGCGCGGCGTAAGCCCGCGCGGCCCGCTACCGACTCGCTGGCCGGGTGGTTGAGCGCGCGTACCGACGCTCAACTGGTCGCCCTGCTGCAATTGCGTCCCGATCTGGCTGTGCCGCTTCCCTCGTCGATGACGGTGCTCGGGGCACGCGCCGAACAGCGCGCCTCGGTGCTGCGGGCGAGCGAGGATCTCGACACACTCGAATTCGCCGTGGTGGAAATGCTCACCGTCCACGGCACGACCCGTCCCGTCGGCGACGCCACACCGCTGACCCGCAAGGCCCTGCGGGCCGCGCTCTCGGGCCGGGTGACCAAAACGGCGCTGGACGCGGCCCTGGAACGGCTGACCGCACGCGCCCTGGTCTGGCTCGACGGCGACGATCTGCACCTCGTGCCCGCCGCGGCGGAGGCGGTGCCGTGGCCGCTCGGCAGCACCACCGAACTCCCCGACGCCCTGACCGAACCGGAGATCGTCGCGGCACTGGCCGAACTCGCCCCGCCGGAACGAGCACTGCTGGACAAACTGGCGACGACAGGCCCGCGCGGACGAACCAGGGACGCCGCACCCGGCACGCCCGCGGACCGCCCCATCCAGCAACTGCTGACGCACAGGCTGCTGCACTGGATCGATGACGAGACGGTGGAACTGCCCGTCACCGTCGGCCAGGTGCTGCGCCGCGAGCCGGTGACCCACCCGCACAATCTGGTGCCGCCCAAACCCGAACCGGGCAAATACACCCCCGCGGAGGTGAACGCCGTCGCGGCGGGTGAGGTGGGCGAGTTGCTGCGCCATTGCGCGGGCATCATCGAATCGCTGGGTCAACTCCCCGCTCCCGCGCTGCGGGCGGGCGGGCTCGGCGTGCGGGAGTTGCGGCGCATCGCCAAACAGGTCGGCGTGGAGGAGAACCGCGCGGGTCTGCTGGTCGAACTGCTCGCCGCCGCCGATCTGATCGAGAAGGGTCTGCCCGAGCCGACGCCCGATATCGACACCACCGACGATTTCTGGGCGCCGACCCCGGCCGCAGACAGCTGGCTGGAGGCCACCCCGGCGCGCCGCTGGGTGACGCTGGCGCTGGCCTGGCTGGCGATGGACCGGATGCCGTGGATGATCGGCATGCGCGACGCCAACGACAAACCGCTCGCCGCGCTGTCGATCGAATTGCGCAATCCGCACGCGCCGCGCGATCGTCGCGACATCGTGGGTCTGCTCGCCGAATATCCGTCCGGCACCTCGCTCGAACCGACCGATATCGGCAGGGTGCTCGCCTGGCGAGCGCCGCGCAGACGCAGGCATTTCCGCCACGAGGCGGTCGGGCACACCTTGCGCGAGGCCGCGGAACTGGGATTCGTCGGACGCGGAGCGCTGGCCTCGCCCGCGCGGTCGCTGCTGCACGGCGCGGCGACCAACGCCGCCGACGCCGAGACCGCCATGGCCTCGGCACTGCCGGAGCCGGTGGATCACGTTCTCGTCCAAGCGGATCTGACGGTGATCGCCCCGGGCCCGCTCGTTCCCGAACTCGGAGCGCGGATCGCGCTGGTGGCCGATGTCGAATCCGCGGGCGCGGCGACGGTCTACCGGATCGGCGAGACCTCGGTGCGGCGCGCGCTCGACGCGGGCATGACCGCCGCCGAAATGCACGCGCTGTTCGGCACGTATTCGCGCACGCCGGTACCGCAGTCGTTGACCTATCTGATCGACGATGTGGCGCGCAGGCACGGCCGCCTCCGGGTCGGGATGGCGCAGTCCTTCGTGCGCAGCGACGATCCCGCGCTCCTCGCGCAGGTGCTCGCCGCCCCCGTGGCGGTCGAGCTGGCATTGCGGGCCATCGCGCCGACGGTCGCCATCGCCCAGGCCCCGCTCGGCGAGGTGCTCGAACAGTTGCGCGCGGCGGGTTTCGCGCCCGCGGGCGAGGATTCGGCCGGTGTCATCGTGGATCTGCGCCCGCGCGGCACCCGGGTCTCGGTGCGCCCGCAGGCGCGCAGACCCTATCGGCCGTCCGCGCCGAGTACCGAACAGCTGGAATTGCTCGTCGCCGAATTGCGCGCGGGCGATCGCGCGGCGGGCGCGCGGTCCGGGCAGGCGGTGCGCACGGACGGCACCAGAACGAGTACCGCCGCGACCCTGGCATTACTGCAATTGGCGGCCAGGGTGCGGCGGTCGGTGAATATCGGATACGTCGACGCCCAGGGCGTCGCGACCCAGCGCGTGGTCGAACCACTGAAAGTGGGGAACGGGCAGCTCGACGCGCTGGACCCGGTGACCGGTACGGTCCGGCACTTCACCCTGCACCGGATCGCCTCGGTGGCCATGCTCGAATGAGCGGGCCGCTCGGTCGTCCTACGGCGCGGCCACGCAGAACAGGGTTTTCGGATCGGGCACGGTGAGGAATTGGTCCGCGTTGTCGCAGAGCAATTCGTCGGTTTCCCCGTCGATGCGCTGGAGGACCTTGAAGGTCGCTTCGGGAGACGCGCAGTCGGCCCACTTGTAGGGCGAGGTGCTCACATCGTTGTAGCAGGCGTCCTGCGCGAAATTCGGGGCGAGGCACATGAAGGTCGTACCACCGCTGACCAAATCCTCGGTGTAGCTGGTGTATTCGTTCGACGGGCACTCGGTCTTGGCGTCGAAGGTCCGGAAGACCTTGTAGACGGCCTTCGGCGAGGAGCAGTCGATCTTCTCGCCCTCGGTGGCCGTCGGCGAATTGTTCGTGATGTTGATGCAGTCGCCGACCTGGGTCTTGGCCACATCGGATTTCGTGGCGTTGTCGACGGCCGAACAGCCGGTTACCGCCGCCGCGAGTGCGGCCACCGCGAGGAGGCCCGGCGCGACGCGCGCCGCCAGCCTCACACCTGGGAATTTCACGTGGAAACCTCTCTCACCGGGAATGTTCACGTAGCACGTGATCGCGGTGAGGATACCCGTACGATCCTGGTGGCCGCATCCGCTCCCGGTCTCAGAAGAGCGTGAGACCGTAGGCGCCGAGTGCGGAGTAGCCGAGCAGCCTGGGCACCAGACTGAACAGCAGGAACAGTCCACCAGAATTATTCACTCGCAATACCTTCCATCATCGCCCACCGACGTGGACGTTTGCCCAACTTGTGCAGTGTGTCGCTCCGCGTCGGCCCATCGTTACGCTCGGACAGTATGACCATCGAGGACGCCGCCCGCGACCTGTACGGGCTGGACCCCACCGATTTCGTCGCGGCCCGCACCGAGTTGGTCGCGGCGGCGAAGAAGGCGGGCGACGGGGATCTCGCCGAGGCCATCGGCCGCCTGCGTAAACCCACGATCAGCGCGTGGACGGTCAATGTGCTCGCCCGGTCGGCGCCCGAGGAAGTGGACGCCCTGCTCGGGCTCGGCGCCGCGCTGCGCAAGGCCCAACGGGAACTGTCCGGCGAGCGGCTGCGCGCGCTCGGCGCGCAGCGCCAGCAGATCGTCAACGCCATGGCCGAGCGGGCGCGAGCACTCGCGGCCGAGCACGGCCGCCCGGTGGGCGAGGCGGTATTGCGTGACGTCGGCCGGACGCTCACCGCGGCACTCGCCGACGACGATGTCGCGGGCCGGATCAGCGCGGGCACACTCGCGACCGCGGCGGATTACGAGGGTTTCGGGCCGCTCGGCCCCGCGCTCGCGGCCGTACCGGACAAGTCGCCCGCCGAGAAGCCGAAGAAGCGCGCGGCGAAAGCCGCCGACCCGGCGCGCGAGGAACTGGAACAGGCCCTCGCCGAACTCGAAACAGCACGCGGTGCAACCGATTCCGCACGCGAGGAGGCCGGGTCGACGGCGCAGCGACTCACCGTCGCGCAGGACCGCCTGGAGCGGGCGCGCGCCGAACTCGCCCATGCCGAACAGCAGCGGCAATTCGCCCGGACGGCCGAACGTGAGGCGCGGGAACGACTTCGGACCGCCGAACGCCATGTCGACCGGGCCGAGCGACGCGTCGCGCGGGCCCGCGAACAGGTCGACGGTGATTAGACGCGCAACGTGCCGGGGAAGAGGTACTCGTGCGTCGGCGGGGTGGTCTCGTCGAGCCAGGCGTGCAGAAATCCGGTCAGATCGACCGGCGATTTCGATTGCACGAACGTGCGGAAATCCGGCATCGAGACATTCCCGTAGGCGTGCGTGGCGATGAATTCGCGTACCGCGCCGAAGAACACGTCGTCGCCGAGTTGTTTGCGCAACGCGTGCAGGAACAGCGGCCCCCGGTAGTACACGGAGGTGAACTCCCGGCCCGCGCCCGGATCCGCCAACGGGATATCCCAGAATTCCGGGTCGTCCAGCTGCCGGGCGATCGTCGCCCGATATCGGGCGTCGACGTCCTCGCCCTCCATGCGTTCGGGCCACAGATAGTCGGCGGTATAGCTGGCGAAACATTCGTTCAGGCAGATATCGGACCACCGGCGCACCGAAACCGAATCGCCCCACCACTGATGGGCGATCTCGTGGACGACGGTGTTCAGATCGGTCCACGGCGCGTAGATCGGCCTGGTCTGGGTTTCCAGCGAGAAGGCGATCTCGGCGTCGACGTAGATACCGCCCGCGGCCTCGAACGGGTAGGGACCGTAGAGCGCCTCGGCGAAATCCAGGATCTCGGGAAGCCGCTGTTCGGTCTCCCTGTTGCCCTCCGCCTCCGGAGCGAAGGCGCTCAACAGGGGTGTCCCGTCGGCGCGACGCTGTTCCAGGTAGTCGAAGCGATCGATGGCGACGGTGGTCAGATAGCCAAGCCCCGGCTTGCGCGACTCCCAGCTGACGGTCCGCTTGTCGCCGCGCACGATGTTCTTGGTGCGAACCCCGTTGGAGACCACTTCCCATTCGGCGGGAACCGTGGCGTGCAGGGTGAAGGTCGCCTTGTCCAGCGGTGTGTCGTTGAGCGGGTACCAGGTGGTGGCCGAATGCGGTTCGCCCGCGACGAACGCGCCGCCGCTCGGCGCGTAGGTCCAGCCCTCCCCCTCGTGGTCGGCGGCCTGGCCCGCGTAGTCGACCCGCACGGTGAAGGGCAGGCCGGGCAGCACCGGAATCAGCGGGGTGACGGTCAGTTCGTGCTCGCCGTTGCGGTCGAAGGTGGCGGGCAGATCGTTCACCGATACCGCGCGGACCTCGGGACCATCGAAATCGAGGTTGAACGCGCGCAGCGGCTGGGTGGCCGTCGCGTCGACGCGGGTTCGGCCGACGAGTTCGTGCGATGGCGGGTCGTAGTCGATGGTCACCTCGTAATGGGTGACGTCGTAGCCGCCGTTGCCGTCCTCCGGATAGTAGGGATCACCCAGACCGGGCGACCCGACGAAGGGATCGGCGTGCGCGAGAGCGGGTTGCGCGCCGATCAGCACCGCGACCAACGCCGCGGCGCCGAGGCCGGACAACCTCACTCGACCACCCACTCCTCTCGAGTACCACCCCTGACTCGGCACCGCTGGATGGTAGCTGTTTCAGTCGGCGCTGCCGCTGAGCGCCACCGACGCGCCGAGCCCGATGACGATCACGCCGCCGGTGGCGCCGACCGCTTCCAACCTACGCGGCGAACGGGCGAACCAGTCGCGCGCCGACGAGGCGAGCAACGCCCATATGCTGTCGCAGACCAGCGCGATCGCCATGAAGACGGTGCCGAGGACGAGGAACTGCCACGGCAGCGGCCCGGTCGAGGTCTCGACGAAATGCGGGAGGATGGCGGCGAAGAACACGATCGCCTTGGGGTTGGTCACCCCGACGATCAGGCTCTGGCGCAGCACTCGGCTGTCCGAGGTGGGTTCGATCCGCGCGCCGAGCGCGTCGTGCAGCGATCGACGTTCCCTGATGGCCTGGACGCCGAGGTACATCAGATACAGCGCACCGGCGAATTTCACGGCGGTCAGCGCGAACGAGGACGCCATGAGCAGGGTGCCGAGACCGAGCGCCACGAGGACGAGTGCGAGATAGACCCCGACCGCGTGCCCGAGCACCGAAAGCAGCGCGGCCCGGCGCCCGAGGGTGAGCGCGCGGCCGATGGTGAAGAGCACACCGGGACCGGGCACGACGATGATGACGAATGCTGCCGCGACGAATGCCAGCAGGGTGGAAGCTGGAACCATCCCCCGAGTCTAGGCGGGCCCGCAAGGCGTTTTCCCGCTTCGCCTGCGCGAGTACCCGCCCCGCGCAGGCGGATTCAGGCGCCGAGGTCCCCCGGCAGTTGTTGGGGATCGAGCAGTAGACGTTTGGCCGAGGTGTCGCGCACCTTGGCCGCCAGGTCGAGATTGTCGGTGAGCAGCCGCCACTCGGCCTCGCTGATGGCGGCCCGTGCGCGGTCGATGACCGCCACATCCCTTGTCCCCCACGCGATCGGCATGGCGCTCACCGTCTGCCAGCGTTCGCCGACCTGGCGCGGGGCGCGGTCGGTGCGGATCGCGACCGACGGCACCCGCTCGCCCGCGCGCCGGTCGTGGCCGGGCAGCGCGCGCACCTTCCTGGTGACCAGCGCGTAGCGGTGATCGGATGTCTCCGGTTTCGAGATGTCGACCAGGGCCAGCAGCAGCACCCCGGACGGATGGGTTTCCGACACCACGGCCGGCACCAGTTCGCCGTCGGCGTAGAGCTTGTCGATACTCGACCGGTGCGGCGCCCACAGCGCGACCCACAGCGCCACGACCGCGCCGAGCGCGAACGCCACGGCGAGCAGGTAGGACCACGGGTGGTCCAACCAGATCAGGTACGCGGTGACGGCGGCAGCCAGCAGCGCCGCGGCGATCGCCATCACGCGCAACCGCCGCAGGTCGGCGAAGACTTCGTTCACCGCATGGGCGTGGCTGCGGTCCACCGGGAATTCGAAGCGTCGCACGTCCTCTTCCTAGCACACGTTTCGGAGGAATCGCCTCCGCTTATCCGATGGCCGGTCCGAGCAAGTCGTCGGCATCGGTGATCCGATAGGCGTAGCCCTGCTCCGCCAGGAAACGCTGCCGATGCGCGGCATACTCGGCGTCAAGGGTGTCACGTGCGACCACCGAATAGAAGTGGGCTTGACCACCGTCTTGTTTCGGCCGCAACAATCTGCCGAGCCGCTGCGCCTCCTCCTGACGCGAACCGAACGTACCCGAAACCTGCACCGCCACAGAGGCTTCGGGCAGATCGATGGAGAAGTTCGCCACCTTGCTGACCACCAGGACCTGGATTTCGCCGCGCCGGAAAGCGTCGAAGAGTTCTTCGCGCTCTTTGGTTTTCGTCGATCCCTGGATCACCGGCGCGTTCAGGGCGACGCCCAGTTCGTCGAGCTGATCGAGATACGCGCCGATGACGAGCGTCGGCGCGCCGGGATGCTTGTCCAGGATGGACCGGACCACGGGCAGTTTCGTGCGCGCCGTCGAACACAGTTTGTAGCGTTCCTCCGGCTCGGCGGTCGCGTAGGACATCCGCTCGGCGTCGGTGAGCGTCACCCTTACCTCGACGCAATCGGCCGGTGCGATCCAACCCTGGGCCTCGATATCCTTCCACGGCGCGTCGTAGCGCTTCGGGCCGATCAGCGAGAAGACGTCGCCCTCGCGGCCGTCCTCGCGCACCAACGTCGCGGTGAGTCCCAGCCTGCGCCGTGATTGCAGGTCGGCGGTCATCCGGAAGACCGGCGCCGGCAGCAGATGCACCTCGTCGTAGATCACCAGGCCCCAGTCGCGGCTGTCGAACAGTTCGAGGTGTTTGTACTCGCCCTTGGTGCGGCGGGTGATCACCTGGTAGGTCGCGATGGTGACGGGGCGGATCTCCTTGCGCTCGCCGGAGTACTCGCCGATCTCGTCCTCGGTCAGCGAGGTGCGCGCCAGCAGTTCCCGCCGCCATTGGCGGCCGGCCACGGTATTGGTGACCAGGATCAACGTCGTCGCCTTCGCCCGCGCCATCGCGGCGGCGCCGACCATCGTCTTACCCGCGCCACAGGGCAGCACGACCACGCCGGACCCACCGGCCCAGAACGAGTCGGCCGCCATCTGCTGATAGTCGCGCAGCTCCCAGTGACCACCCTCGTAATCGAGGTCGATGGCATGGGCCTCGCCGTCGACGTAGCCCGCCAGGTCCTCGGCGGGCCAGCCGATCTTCAACAGCATCTGCTTGATCCGGCCGCGTTCGGAGGGATGCACCTGCACGGTGTCCGCGTCGATGCGGGCGCCGAGCATGGGCGCGATCTTCTTGTGCCGCAGCACCTCCTCGAGAACCGCGCGATCCAGACTGACCAGCATCAATCCGTGCGCGGGATGTTTGACCAGCTGCAACCGGCCGTAACGGGCCATGGTGTCGACGATGTCGACGAGCAGGGGCTGGGGCACCGCGTACCGCGAATAGGTGACCAGGGCGTCGACCACCTGCTCGGCGTCGTGTCCGGCCGCGCGCGCGTTCCACAGCGCCAGCGGCGTCACCCGATAGGTGTGCACGTGTTCGGGCGCCCGCTCCAATTCGGCGAACGGGGCGATGGCCTGGCGGGCCAGGGCCGACGACTCGTGGTCGATCTCCAGCAACAGCGTTTTGTCGCTCTGCACAATCAGCGGACCGTCGGTCACAGTCTCTCCTCGCATCTGGCGGTCGGACGCCCGTCCCCGGCGGGTGAGCCGGTGCCGCGCCCGATCACGCCGATCGGGCCCATTCTCCCCGAAGCCACCGACAATCAGGGGCCGAGCAGCCGCTCACGCTCGCGCCGACGACAGGACAGGTCCGTCGGCTCCGGTACTACAGCGTCCCACCTGCCCGTTTTGTTCCGGAACTGCCCCGTGTGGACCGGGATCACAGCGGTCCACCGGTCCCCCACTGGACCGAGACGCGCGCGGCGACGTGCCGCAGGATCGAGTCATGATCGGGACTGCGGCGGTGTTCGGGGTGGCGGCGGCGGCATTGGGCATGGTGCTCACACCGGGGCCGAACATGATGTATCTGGTGTCGCGGACGGTATCGCAGGGACGCGGGGCCGGACTGGTCTCGCTGACCGGGGTGGCGGCCGGGTTCGGCGTCTACCTGGCCGCCGCGACGGCGGGGATCACCACGGTGTTCGCGGTGGTGCCCGGGCTGTATCTGGCGCTGAAACTGGCCGGAGCCGCATACCTGCTGTGGCTGGCGTGGCAGGCCGTGCGCCCGGGCGGGGTCTCGGTGTTCAGCCCGAGCACGCTGCCCGCCGACCCGACCCGGCGGCTGTTCACGATGGGGCTGGTGACGAATCTGCTCAACCCCAAGATCGCGATCATGTACATGGCGCTGATCCCGCAGTTCGTCGCGCCGGAACGCGGGCAGGTGTGGTTGCAGAGTCTGTGTCTCGGCGCGGTGCAGATCGTGGTCGCGCTCACGGTGAACGCGCTGATCGTGCTCGGCGCGGGCGGCATCTCCACCTTTCTGACCGGGCGGCCGCTGTGGCTGCGCGCGCAGCGCTGGGTGACCGGCTCGATGCTCGGCGCGATCGCGGTGCTGGTCGCGACCGACCGGACCCGGCCGACGCCCGTCTGAGCACCGGCGAATCCGCCGAACCGGGACTCAGCGAGCGCGGTGCTGGTCGCGACCAACCGGGCGCGGTCGATGCCCGTCTGCGCACGGGCGAATCCCCGAACCGGAACTCGACACCCGCGGTCGTGGTCGCGCCGTTCTGCCCGTCGGACAATGCGCCTCGCGTCCGGCCGGCACCGAGCGGCGAATCACCGCCCGGTGTCGGGTGTGACCGTCAGCCCAACCGGTAGGTGAGCTGGGCGAATTGGCCCATCTGCTCGACCCCGGTCAGCTTCAGCCGGTCGGAGAGGATGCGACGGGGCAGCAGCGGCGCGCCCGTGCTCAACGTCACCGGCGCCACACTGACGATGAGCTCGTTCAGCAGGCCGGCGTCGGCGAAGTCGCCCGCCAATCCGCCGCCGCCCGCGACCCAGATATCCTTCTCCCCCGCCGCCGCGACCATCTCCCGGTGCACCGGCTCCACGTCACCGGAGACGAAACGGAGATCGGCGCCAGGCACGGCGGGCAGGTCGCGGTGGGTGAAGACCCAGGTGGGGGTTTCGCCGTAGGCGCTCTTCCAGGTTTCGGCCGACTCGTTCGCCATGATCCATTCGTAGGTGGTCGCGCCCATGCACATGGCGCCGATCCGGCTGAAGAAGTCAGCGAAATCGGCATCCGTCTCGCCGCCGTTCTCCACTTCGAACAGCCAGGTCAGCGAGTTGTCCTGGTCGGCTATGAAGCCGTCGAGGCTGGTGGCCGTGTAGTACCGCGTCGTCGTCATACCGATGATCGTCGCAGCGAAACCTGACATCTCATGTCATGTTTCTCAGCCGACCGAGACACCCGCGCGCAAACGCCGGACGCCCTCGTCCAGGGTTTCTGCGCGTTTGCAGTAGGTGAAGCGGACCAGCCGACTCCACGAGGGCTTGTCGTCGGCGAACACACTGACCGGCACCGCCGCGACGCCGAGGCGTTCGGGCAGCGCCCGGCAGAATTCGAGACCGTCGGCGCCGCCCATCGGGCCGATATCGGCGCACACGAAATAGCCTCCCGCACTGGACTTCACACCGAATCCGGTATCGGCGAGCGCGGCGGACAGCCGCAGCCGATTGTCCGACAGCGTATTTCGCAGACGCGCGACCCAGTCGAGTTCGTGTGTCAACGCGTGGGCGACCGCGGGCTGGAACGGGCCACCCGCGACGAAGGTCATGAACTGCTTGGCCGCGAGGACGCCGTCGATCAGATTCGCGGGCCCGCAGGCCCAGCCGGTCTTCCATCCGGTGACGCTGAAAGTCTTCGCCGCACTGGACACGACGATGGTGCGCTCGGCCATCCCGGGCAGGGTCGCCAGGCTGATGTGCTCGATACCGTCGAAGACCAGGTGTTCGTACACCTCGTCGGTGAGTACGAGCAGATCGTGCTCGCAGGCGAGTTCGGCGATGGCGAGCAGATCCGCGCGGCCGAGCACCGTTCCGGTGGGATTGTGCGGCGAGTTGACCACGATCATCCTGGTGGCCGGGGTGATCGCCGCGCGCAGGCTGTCCAGGTCGAGGACGAATCCGTCGCCGTCGGCGACCAGTCGGGCGGTGCGCCTCGTCGCGCCCGCCAGCGCGACGGCCGCGGCGTAGGAGTCGTAATACGGTTCGATCAGCACCACCTCGCGGCCCGGCTCGACCAGACCCAACAGCGCCGCGCTGATCGCCTCGGTCGCGCCGACGGTGACAAGCACCTCGGATTCCGGATCGTATCGGGTGCCGTAGCGGCGGGCCCGATCCTCGGCGATCGCGTTGCGCAACACCGGCATTCCGCGACCGGGCGGGTACTGGTTCAGCCCGTCGGCGATCGCCTGCCTGGCTACTTCGAGCATGCCCGCCGGGCCGTCGGAATCCGGAAAGCCCTGCCCCAGATTCACCGCTGCGTGCCGGACGGCGAGTTCTGTCATCTCGGCGAAAATCGTCGAGGCGAAAGGGCGCAAACGGGCGACGGTGGCGGGTTCCGAAGACATACCGGGAGACTAGCTCACCGTTCGTTAACGTTGCCATTAGATAGCGAACGGCTATGTTTCACATTTATTTTGCAGCATTCAGCTGCGTGGTTGTGGGTTTCCTATAAGACAGCTAGCCTCGCCGTGTTCTACCTCACATACTCCGTCGGAATCTCGGCGGAATCTCGAAAGGGGCGCTTATGGCCTCGTATCTGGACCTGGTACTGCAACCGGCCGCGTCGGAGGTCGCCGGATCGGTACTCGGTTTCCTTCGTCACATCGCCCATGATCTGATCGCGGGCGGCTGGTTCACCGGCTCGTCCACCGGCGATTGGTTCACCGGCTCCACCAGCGGAAGTGGTGGCGCCGGTTCATCGACCGGTGACTGGTTCACCGGGTCAACCATCCCGTAACGACACCGATACGCCGGGCAGCGCCGACGACGTCGCTGCCCGGCTCCGGGTCAGAGTCGCACGCCGGTCAGCTTGGCCGGATTCGCGTGATCGTATGCGCCACAGATCAATCCGTCACGCACCGTGAAACCGATGACCCGGGCGGGATGCCAGTTCTGTTCGTCGGAGGACGAATCCAGATTCATCACGAGACCCAATTGCCCGTTCACCGTGGCGAATTCGTAGCGCGTGGCCGCGTCGGGCGAATCACCGATGCCGTAGGCGCGCACCAGGGCGAGCATGATCCGGGCGATATCGTCCGCACCGGCAACGATATTCGCGGCGGTCGACGTGGTGCCGTTGGCATCACCGATCAGAACCGATTCCCGGTGCAGCGCCGCGGCCACGGTGGTGACCTCACCCGTCGCCAGGGCCGCGAGCAGGGCGCGCACCGCCGCGTCGTGTTCGGAATCCGGCACCGGGAGCGCGATCCCGCCGATCACCGTGCGCGCTCGGTGCGCCGCCTGCTCCGCGGCGTCCACGGAGATGTCGAGTATCTCGGCTACCTCGTCGAGCGGGACCGACAGCTCGTCGTGCAGCACGAACGCCACCCGCTGATGGGAGGTCAGGGTATCGAGGGCGACCATCCTCGCGAGACGGCACTCGGGACGGCGTACCGCCGCAGCCAGCGGATCCGGCGCGGTCGACGGCCGCACACCGGTCACCACCGGTTCCGGCAGCCATTGACCCACATAAGTTTCCCGGCGCGTGGCGGCGCTGCGCAGATGGTCGACGCAGATGCGGCTCACGGCGGCCGTCAACCAGATTCCCAGATCGTCGATCTCGGACTGATGCACGCCGCCCAGGCGCAGGAAACTCTCCTGCACCGCGTCTTCGGCGTCGCCGACGCTGCCCGTCAACCGATAGGCGACGGAAAGCAAGTGTGCCCGATGCGATTCGAACAGTTCGGCGAGAAGAGCGGCAACCATCGAGTTGATTGTACGGTCCGCGTGATCGACCCCCGACCGCGGCCATATATCACGGACCGGACGAGTTCGCCCGGTACGCGGCGAACCGACGTCCGTGGGCCCGCGCCGGGCCCACGGAGACGTCCGCGCGGATCAGCTCTCGCGCCGCCGCGCGACGGCGTCGGCGAGCCGGTCGAGCTGGCGGGCCGTGGTGTCCCAGTCAAGGCAGGCGTCGGTGATCGACTGACCGTAGATCAGCTCGTCCGCGTGCCCGAGTTTCAGGTCTTGGCGACCGGCGACGAGGAAGCTCTCCAACATCATCCCGACCACGCCACGCTCGCCGCCCTCGATCCGCTCGGCGATATCGGTGACCACGTCGACCTGCTTGTTGTGGTCCTTGTTGCTGTTGCCGTGGCTGGCGTCGACCACGATCCGCTGCGGCAGCGAGGCCTTCTCCAGGCGGATGCAGGCCTCGGCCACCGAGGCGGCGTCGTAATTCGGTCCGGAGCTGCCGCCGCGCAGGATGACGTGGCAGTCCTCGTTACCGCTGGTCTGGATGAGCGCCGCGCGGCCGTCGAGATCGGTGCCGGGGAAGACGTGGCTGGCGGCCGCGGCGCGCACGCCGTCCACCGCGACCTGCACATCGCCATCGGTGCCGTTCTTGATGCCGACCGGCATGGACAGCGCGCTGCTCAGCTGACGGTGCACCTGGCTGGCCGCTGTGCGCGCGCCGATCGCGCCGTAGGACACCATGTCCGCGATGTACTGCGGGGTGATCGGGTCGAGGAACTCGCACGCGACCGGCAGTCCGAGCGCGGTGATGTCGACCAGCAGTTTGCGACCGAAACCGAGTCCGGTGTTGACGTCGAAGGACCCGTTCAGGTGGGGATCGTTGATCAGACCCTTCCAACCCAGGGTCGTGCGCGGCTTCTCGAAGTAGACCCGCATCACCACGTGCAGCCGGTCGTCCAGTTCGGCGGCCTTGGCGGCCAGGCGCCGAGCGTAGTCCATGGCGGCGGCGGGATCGTGCACCGAGCACGGGCCGACGATCACCATCAGGCGGTCGTCGTCACCGTTGAGTACGTCGACGGTGGCCTTGCGGCCCGCGCGTACGGTGTCGGCGAGCGCGTCGGTGATCGGATGGACCCGGCGCACCTCGGCCGGTGAGCGTAACGGGCTCACGTGCACGGTGCGCTGGTCGTCCAGGTCGGAATGCCGCGGGTCGACGTCAACTGCGGTAGTCATTGTGTGTGGGTTCCTTTTCATCAGGCCGACCCACGGGATTTCGCGCAACCCGCCGAGCCGGTCAGTATCCGGCTCGGGGTGAGGGAGAGTCAGCGCAGGAATGTGGCGCAGACCAGCCCACCCGGGGCCGGCTTGCTAAACCAGAAATACGCGCGCTGCACGACGGCGACACTACCAGTCCCGTTCAACAGATGACGATGAGAATAACGTCGGGTTTCCGGAAAGTGCCCGAGATCACCGCCGATGCCGGAGGGCTATCGGCGGCGAGTTCGGGGCCGAGTGTCACGTCAGGAGAACTGCCCCGGCTCGTAGGAACCGGCGGGCATCCGGGTGATGACATTGATCCTGTTGTAGGTGTTGATCAGGGCGATCACCGAGATCAGCGCCGTGATCTGGTCGGCGTCGAAATACTTCTCGACCTGGGCCCAGGTGTCGTCACCGACGCCGTGATGGGCGTCGGCGATGCGCGTGCCCTCCTCGGCCAGCGCGAGCGCCGCCCGCTCCGCCTCGGTGAAGACGGTGGCCTCCCGCCACGCCGCCACCATGTTCAGCCGAAGCGGCGACTCCCCCGCGTGCACGGCGTCCTTGTAGTGCATATCGGTGCAGAATCCACAGCCGTTGATCTGGCTGGCCCGCAACTTGACCAGTTCCTGGGTCGAGGCGGGCAGGGTGGATCCGTCCACGACCATCGCGGCGTTGCCGAGGCGCTTGATGAACTTGGCGCCGTTGTCGTTGCCGAAGTAGTCGAATCGCGCGTCCATGGTGTCCTTCTTTCCCTGTGAGCGTTATGCCTTCACAGAGAGGACGACGCGGACGCGCGATGTGTGACAGACCGTCGAGATCCCGCGGGCGTCAGGCGCCGAACGGGAAGGTGACTCCGGTCAACTTCTCGGACACTTCCCACAGATCGGCGGCGACCCGCTCGTCCTTGGACGCCTTGTTCGACCCCGATCGGCCGGGATATCCGCGCAGACCACCCAGTGAACTCGGCCCGTAGTACGCGCCCGGTTCGACCGAGGCGGTCGCGGCGTACAGCTCGGGCAACGCACCCATCTCCGCGCTCTGGGCGAAGAGTCGATTTCCCACCGACATCAGCGGGTCGAAGAAGGATTCGGTGTGGGACTGCAATTCGGTCGCGGCGTAGCCGGGATGGGCGGCCACCGACAATTTCGACGATCCGGCCGCGGTGAGCCTGCGCTGCAATTCGTAGGCGAACAGCAGATTGGCCAGTTTGGCCTGGCCGTAGGCATTCCAGCGCTGATATTTACGGCGTTCCCAGTTCAGGTCGTCGAAGTCGATGCGGCCCATCGCGTGCGCACCGCTGGATACCGTGACCACCCGGTCGGAGATCCGGTCGAGCAGCAGACCGGTGAGCGCGAAATGGCCGAGATGATTGGTGCCGAGCTGACTTTCGAAACCGTCGGCGGTACGGGCGAGCGGGACGGCCATCACGCCCGCGTTGTTGATCAGCACGTCGGCGGCGTCCACCGACGAGGCGAATTCGCGGACCGAGGCGAGATCGGCGAGATCGAGCCGGGCCACGCGCGCCCGAGGGCCGATCTCCGCGGCCACCGCCGCACCCTTGTCGACGTTGCGGCAGGCCAGCACGACTTCGGCGCCCGCGCCTGCCAGCGCTCGCGCGGCCACCGCGCCGAGTCCGCTGTTCGCGCCGGTGACGATGAACGTCCGGCCGGTCTGATCGGGGATGTTCGAAGCGTCCCAACGGGTCATAGGGCGAGTCTAGTCGGCGGAGCATGCCTGTCACGGGTTTCGCCGGACGTCTCGGATAGGGTTGCCTAACCTACTTGGTAATCGATATCGCTCGCTCCCGCACGAGACCCCTGTGAGGCAGACCGTGACTTCCACATCCCCCGCACCGACCGGCCACCGCGACGGCTATGTCCCTTTCCCCGCCGACGCGGCCGAGGCCTACCGCACCACGGGCTACTGGGCCGGACGGCCACTCGGCGACCTGCTGCGCGACACCGCGCGACGCCACCCGGGTCGGCCCGCGCTGCTCGACGGCGCGACCGTGCGTGACTACGCGGGGCTCGACGCCGACGCCGACGCGATGGCAAAGGGTCTGCTCGCGCTCGGCATCGCGCCTGGCGACCGGGTCGTCGTACAGCTGCCGAATGTTCCTGAGTTCCCGGCCGTCCTGTTCGGCCTGCTGCGCGCGGGCATCATCCCGGTACTGACCCTGCCCGCGCACCGCCGGGCCGAAATCGAACACCTGGCGGCGCTTTCGGAGGCGGTGGCCTACATCGTCGCCGACCGCCAGGGTGATTTCGACTACCGCGACCTGGCGGCGACCGTCCAGGACGCGGTGCCGACTCTGCGGCACGTCCTCGTACACGGCGACCCCGGCCCGTTCACCGCGCTGTCCTCGGTACCTCGGGCCTCCGACACCGCGCTACCCGAAATCGACCCGAGCGATATCGCGCTGATGCTGGTGTCCGGCGGCACCACCGGTCTGCCGAAGCTGATCGCGCGCACCCACGACGACTACGTCTACAACGCCACCGCGAGCGCCGCGATCTGCGAACTCACCGAGGACGACGTCTACCTCGCGACACTGCCCGCCGCGCACAACTTCCCACTGGCCTGCCCCGGCATCCTCGGCACCGTGAGCGTCGGCGGGGCACTGGCCTTCGTCACCGATCCGAGCCCGGAGAACGCCTTCGCCGCGATCGAGCGGTACCGGGTGAGCGTGACGGCCGTGGTGCCGCCGCTGGCCCAGTTGTGGAGCGCGGCGGTCGACTGGGAGGAGGCCGACCTCGGCTCGCTGCGACTGCTCCAGGTCGGCGGCGCGAAACTGGTCGAGGTCAACGCCCGCGAGGTCGGACCCGCGCTCGGCACGACCTTGCAGCAGGTGTTCGGCATGGCCGAAGGGCTGCTGAACTTCACCCGGCTCGACGATTCGGCCGATCTGGTCTGCACCACCCAGGGCAGGCCGCTCTCGCCCGCCGACGAGGTACGGGTCGTCGACGGCGCGGGCGCCGATGTCGCGCCCGGTGATGAGGGCGAACTGCTCACCAGGGGCCCGTACACGATTCGCGGCTACTACCGTGCGCCCGAACACAATTCACGCGCCTTCACCCCGGACGGTTTCTACCGCAGCGGCGACCTGGTGCGCAGACTGCCCTCGGGACACCTGGTGGTGTCCGGCCGGATCAAGGACGTCATCAACCGCGGTGGCGAGAACATCTCCTGCGACGAACTCGAGGAGCACCTGCTCGCCCACCCCGCGGTCAGGCACGCGGCGGCCGTCGGCCTGCCCGACTCCTCGCTCGGCGAGAAGGTCTGCGCCGTCCTCGTCGTGGACGGCGAGATGCCGACGCTGGCAGAGATCAAGATCTTCCTCACCGAACGTGGCATCGCCACCTACAAACTGCCCGATCTGCTGCGCCGGTCGGAACGTCTGCCGGTGACCGCCGTCGGCAAGATCGACAAGAAGGCGCTGCGCGCCGAGGCCTGACACCGGACGCGGCAAAGGCCGGGCGGCATATGCCGCCCGGCCTTTCTCGTTCTCCGGATCAGGTTGCGCCGATCAGGCTTTGACCACGTATGGCGCGATACTGCCGAGCTTCTCGCAGGTCTCCTCGAATTCCCGCTCCGGACGCGACTGTCCGACGATGCCCGCGCCCGCGCGCAGCCACGCGCCCTCGGTGGTCTGGTAGACCGCGCGCAGCACCAGTGCCGCGTCCAGCGCGCCGGTGGGCGAAATCGTCACCACCGCACCCGAGTACAGACCGCGCGGCGCGCCGTCGAGCCGGAAGACCGAATCGACGCCCTCCCGCTTGGGGATACCGGACGCGGTGACCGACGGGAAGAGCACCTCGAGCGCGTCCCAGCTCGAACGGCCCGCGGCGAGAGTTCCGCGCACCGTCGACGCCAGATGCTGGACGCTGCCGCGTTCACGAACGGCCATGAAATCCGAGACCGCGGGGGTACCGGGATCGGCGACCGAGGTGATCTCGGCGAAGGAGGTCTGCACCGAGATCGCGTGTTCCACGATCTCTTTCGGATCGCGGACCAGATCCGCGCGGGCCGCCGTATCGATCTCGACGCCGAGCCCGAAGGCGCGGGTGCCCGCCAACGGTTCGGTGGTCACGACGCGGTCGTCGTCCACCGACGCCACCAGTTCCGGACTGTAACCGGCGGCTTCGAGACCGCCCAGGCGCAGCAGGAACGAGCGGGCCGGGGTGTTGTGCGCACGGCCGAGCCGGTAGGTGGCCGGGATGTCGACCACGAAGGGCAGGTCGACTTTTCGCGACAGGATCACCTTCTGGTACCGGCCGGAGTGGATCTCCTCGACCGCCGTGGTGACGCGATCCCGGTATCCGGTCGGGTCGACGCGGATATCGGTGGGCTCGGGTTTCGGCAGTGCGCTGTCTCGCGAGGCCGCGATGAGGTCGTGGATATCCTCGACCTCGTCGGGTCTCGCGCCGGAGATCTCGACGCCCGACGCGCCGACGCGGACCTCGATCCGCGGAATCATCAGATGCGCGAGGGTCGCCCGCGGATCCAGGTGCGCGGTCGCGTCGAGCGCCCACGCACAGAATTCGAAGTTGATCCAGCCGTAGGCATTGCGGCCTTCCAGCGGCAGTGTGCCCAGCGACGTGTCGAGCACGCTCGCCGGGGTTCCCTCCCATTCCGAGGTTGTGGTTCGACCGTCCCAGGTCACCCGCAACTCGTGCACATCGAGTTCGACACTGCCGATCGGGTCGGCGGCGAACACCCATTCCCCCGGACGCTCGTACATGACGTACTCGCCGAACCGATCGGCCGAAGCCAGGCGAGACATCGCTGCCGCCGGATCGGTCACATACTCCACGCGCAAGCGCTCGTCCGTGGTCGACAACGGTCCTCCAAAGGTTATGCTGACCTAACTTTAGGGGGTAAGGTTAGCATTACCTGCGCCGCCGTGGCGGTGTCCCGAAACCTCAGCTGTCCGTTCGACCGGGCACGATGAACTCACCCGCCGGAGTTCCTGCGCAAACCGTCGCCGAGGGCTTGAATAAGGGGATCGCCTGTCTGCGGAGGGACCAGCAATGATCGATCACCACGGAGGTGCGCCCGCACCGGCTCCGCGGACCACGCCACCCGGTTCGGTGGTGGCGTTGGTCGATGCCACCTCGCCGACCGAACGCGATCTCATCGGCACCTGGCTCGCCGACGGCGGTCTCACCACCGAGTTCGGCGCCGAAGCGCCGGTCACCCAATTGGATCTGGACGCGGGCGCCATCGCCGACCGTCTCGTCGGCAGACGTGACGATCCGCTCGTCGTCCCGGTCCGGGTGCTGTGGCTGCCGCCCGAACGCGACGGTGTCCGCCGGATGACGTTCGCCGACATCGCGTTGATGACCAACCCGCGCAAACCGAACCGGCTCGCGCAGCGCAGGCTGGTGCGCCGGTCACCGGACCGCCACGTCGTCCTGACCGGACAGCCCGCGCTGTTGAGCGAACTGCGGCAGAACAATCCCGAAGCCTCGGCCATGCTCGCGGCGGGTTCGGCCGAGCCGTTCGCCCGCGCCATCGTGCGCGCCGCCGTCTTCGCCCTCGAACGCGCCGAGCGCACCGTCATCGGCGACCGGTACAAGGTGCCGCGACTGGTGACCGAGGAGATCCTGGACTCCCCCGAATTCCTGCGCACCCTCGAACTCGTCGCCGACCGCATCGGCGCGGACCCGCAGGAGGTCTACCGACGGGCCGAACGGGCGCTCAACGAACTGGTCGCCTCCCAGAGCAGGCTGGTCTCGGACCTGTTCACCCAGGCCATGCGACCGGTGCACGCCTCGACATGGAAAGTCGAGACCGAGGAGTCGGGACTCGACGCGCTGCGCAAACTGAACCGCCGCTACCCGCTGGTCTTCCTGCCCTCGCACCGCTCCTACGTCGACGCGTTCGTCCTCGGCGATGTGCTGGCCCGCAGCGATTTCCCGCCGAACCACGTCATCGGCGGGGCCAACCTCAGCTTCTGGCCGATGGGCCCGATCGCCCGGCGCACCGGAACCATCTTCATCAGGCGCAGTTTCGGCGACGACGAGGTGTACAAGGCGGTCGTCGAGGAGTATTTCGCCTACCTGCTGGTCAAGCGATTCAACCTGGAGTGGTACTTCGAAGGCGGGCGGACCCGGACCGGGAAACTCCGGCCACCGCGCTACGGCCTGCTCAACTACCTCGCCGCCGCGGTGCGCGGGAACCGGGTCGAGGACGTGATGCTGGTCCCGGTATCGATCACCTACGAACGGCTCAACGAACTCGGCGCCATCGCCACCGAACAGGTCGGCGGCAAGAAGAAGCCGGAGGGCCTGGCCTGGCTCGCGCGTTACGTACGCAGCCAGCAGCATTCGGCGGGCCACGTCTACGTCCGGTTCGGCGCGGCGATGTCGGCGCGTGAACGCCTCGCCGCCAACGGCGATCCGCTGCGCACCCCACTCGTCTCGATCCCGTTGCACCGCACCGACACCGCCCGCGTCGAAGCGGTGCCGACCGCGACCGACGACGAGACCGCCGAACTCGAGCGCAAGGCGGTGCAGCGGCTGGCCTTCGAAATCGCGGTCGGCATCAACGCGGTCACCCCGGTCACCGTCAACGCGCTGGCCACCCTCGCCCTGCTCGGCGTGCACGAACGCGCCCTCACCCTCGGCGAGGTGCGCACGCTGCTCGCGCCCGTGCTCGGCTATATCGACAAACGCGGACTGCCCAGCGGCGAATTGGCCGCGCTGCGCGACGAGCAGAGCCTGGCCGTGGTGCTGGAACAACTGTCGCTGGCCAAGGTCGTCACGGTCTATCGCGGCGGGCTGGAACCGGTCTACTCGATCGAATCCGGCGCGCATCTGGAGGCCGCCTTCTATCGCAACAGCGCCGTGCACTGGTTCATCAATCGCGCCATCCTCGAACTGTCGATCATCGCGGCGGCGGAACTGCCCGAACGCGATGAGCTGAGCGCGGGCTGGGATGAGGCGTACCGGCTGCGCGACCTGCTGAAATTCGATTTCTTCTTCCCGGACCGCGCCGAATTCGCCGCGCAGTTGACCGCCGAGATGCTGCTGGTCGATCCCGAATGGCACAACCACACCCGACGCGACACCTTCGGCAACGACGTCGTGGAGAAACTGTCCGCCTCCGGCTTCATGATGGCGCACCGGGTGCTGCGCTCCTTCGTCGACGCGCAACTCGTCGTCGCCGAACGTCTCGCGGCCCGCGATCCCGGCGTGGAACTCGACCGTAAGCAATTCCTCGAGGAATGCGTCGCGGTCGGCAAACAGATGCTGCTGCAACAGCGCCTGCACAGCCCCGAATCCGTTTCCACCGAATTGTTCACCAGCGCACTGAAACTCGCCGACAACTACGATCTCGTCGCACCGTGCGATCCCGAATCGGCCGAGCAGTGCGCGGAATCCACCCGTCGCAGAAAAGAATTCGCCGAAGAACTGCGCACCCTCGGCGCGCGCATCTCCCGCGCCGCCGCGCTCGACCCGTCGAATCGGCTGGAGCAGCGGCGATGACGAGCGAACCGCATGCGACCGGCCTGCCCGCCGCACGCCCGCACGCCGCGCCGCACGATCTGCCCACCCTGCTCGCCGCGATCCGGTCCGGTCCGCACGGCCCTCGGATCGCCGCGATCTTCGACCTCGGCGCGGTCCTGAACGGCGGTTTCGCCCGGAGGAGGTGGTACCGGCCGACGAGGGGACAACCCGACGCGAGCGCCGTACTGCTCGACGGCATTCGTGCCAACCTCACCGACGGCGAGTACAGCCGATTCCTCCAGGCGTCGTCGTCCGCGCTGGCGGGCCGAAGCGAGTCCGATCTGGACGAAGCGGGTCGGCGAGTGTTCCGGCACAGCGTCTACGGATACCTGTATCCCGAAGCGTGGCAATTGATCCGGACGCACCGGGCGGTGGGACATACCGTGGTACTCGCCAGTGCGCTGACCCGATTCCAGGTCGTTCCGGTCGCGGAGGAACTCGGCGTCGACGAGGTGCTCTACACCGAGATGGCCGCCGACGACGGCGTGCTCACCGGCTACGTCGCCGGAAAGACACTGTGGCGCAACGGAAAACTCGACGCGATCCGCGCCGTCGCCGCGACCCGAGGTCTCGAACTCGACCGCAGCTACGCCTATACCGACACCGCCGCCGACCTGCCGCTGCTCGCCGCCGTCGGACATCCGGTGGCCGTGAACCCCGATCGCGGGCTCGGCGCGTCCGCCACCGAGGACGATCGGCTCGCCCTGACCTTCCGCCCCCGGCGCGCACCCGGACCGGTCGACTACCTGCGCACCGTCGCCGGTTTGGCCGCCCTGCTCGGCGGCGCGCTGTTCGGCGTGCTGTCGAAATCGTTCACCGGACAGCGGCGCAAGATGGCCGACGCGCTGCTGGTCCACGCCACCTCCGCCACGCTGCGAGTCCTCGGGGTACAGCTGCGGGTGACCGGCACCGAGCACGCCCGATCACCGCGGCCCGCGGTATTCCTGTTCAACCACCAGAGCCAATTCGACGTGATCATCGTGCCGAGGGTCCTCGAAGGCGGGGTCACCGGAATCGGGAAGAAGGAACTGACCCGCAATCCGATATTCGGCCCGCTCATGCGCTTCGTCGGCGTGACCTTCATCGATCGATCCGACACCGCGACCGCGAAAGCCCAACTCGCGCCGGTGGTCGAGACCTTGCGCGGCGGATTGTCCATCGGGATCGCCCCCGAGGGCACCCGCTCCTACACGCCGGAAGTCGGACGCTTCAAGAAGGGCGCGTTCCATATCGCGCATCAGGCCGGGGTTCCGGTGATTCCGGTGGTGATCCGCAACGCGGGCGACATCTCGCGGCGCAATTCGATGATCGCGCGCAGAGGGGTCGTCGACGTCACCGTCCTCGCGCCGATCGACGTGTCGGGATGGGATCCGAACGCCATGGACGACGACGTCGAACGGGTGCGGCAGCTGTACATCGACACGCTGCTGAACTGGCCTGCGGACAGCTGAGGGCGATCGGACGACGACGTGACCGACGCCACATCCGCGCGGAGGTATTGACCTGAACGGTCATTGAGGTTCCACCATTGGATTCCACAGCAGATTCACAGCTCTCGCACAGGAGAAGGTCACCATGTCCGTCGCACAACCCGCAGACCGCGTCCTGCCCATCCCCGCACTCAACCGTCCGACAGCGGTATTCGGCGGTATCGCCGTCGCCCTTGTACTGAATCTGATCGTCTGGCTGATCGGCGCCGCCGCAGGCGGTGAATTCACCTCCGAGGGAGAGTCCGTCGCCCCCGGAGGCGTCATCATGCTGTCGATCGTTCCGCTGCTGATCGGACTCGGGGCCGCCGCCCTGCTGTCCTACAAGTGGGTGGCGGTGCTGCGCGTCGCGGCCGTGGTCGGCTCGCTGCTCGCCCTCGGCACCATCGCCCTGACGATCGCGGCCGAATTCGACACCGCGTCGACGGTGGCGCTGTCACTGATGCACGTGGTGCTGGTGCCCGTCATCGTCGTCGCCACCGAGGGGCTGCACCGGAAACTGACCCGGGGCTGACGAACACGACGGCGGGGTCGCGCATCCGAGGACGCGCGACCCCGCCGGTCGTTTCGGCCCGGTCTACACCGAGCGGCCGAACAACAACTTCCACGGCATCAACGCCGATTCCAACTGCACCCTCAGGCTCATCTTGGACGCGCCGACGGTGCGTTCCTCGAAGCGAATCGGCACCTCGGCGATCGGGATGCCCTTCTTGACGGTGCGATAGTTCATCTCGACCTGGAACGAGTAGCCGTTGCTCCGGATCGAGGCGACGTCGATGGCACGCAGCGTGTCGGCCTTCCACGCCTTGAAACCGGCGGTGGCGTCCTTGACGCTCAGACGCAGGATCAGGTTCACGTAGAAATTCGCCCACGCGGACAGCGCCTTGCGGTACCACTTCCATTCCTCGGCGGTCGACCCGCCGGGCACATACCGGGACCCGAGCACCACACCGGCGTCGGTGGTCTCGAGTTTCTCCAACATCGCGGGAATCACCTCGGCCGGATGCGACAGATCCGCGTCCATCTGGATCACCACGTCCGCGCCTTCGTCCAGCGCGCGGGTGATCCCGGCGATGTAGGCGCGGCCGAGGCCGTCCTTCTCGGTGCGATGCAGTACACCCACCGTATTCGGCGATTCGGCCACCAGTTTGTCGGCGACTTCACCCGTTCCGTCCGGTGAATTGTCGTCGACCACGAGTACATGCAGGTCGGGTACCGGCAGCGCCGTCAGCCGCTCCACCGCAACCGGCAGATTCTCCCGCTCGTTGTAGGTCGGCACAACAACGGTAACCCTCAAGGGTCGCCCTCCCTGCTCACCTGGTCCGGCCCCACAGCCCACGGTGGACCGCCGAGCACTCGGTTGATTTCTGAGAACCCTAGTTGATGGACCTGAGGAGCACCCGAGGGGTATTACGCAGTGTGATCAGTCACTATCACTCACCCTCGCGCCACGATCGGTCCCGCGCGTCCTCACGCTCGTTGCGCGCCCGCGCGATATCGAGTGCCCGCTCGGCTGTCGCCTGATCCGGATACGGGCCCATCCGGTCCCGGAACCAGCACCGCATTCCCTGCTCGGCACGCTGATGCTTCAAGCAGTAGTACCACTTTTCCGCCATATCCCCAGCATTCCACCGATCGAACGAACCAATCCCGGATTTCGCCATGATCCCGGGGATTCGCCGGGTCGCACGGTCGCGGAGGGTGTACGGGGCGGGTGAGTGCAGCCAAGCAGAGCGGGCGCACGTCCCAGCGGTGGCCGTGGTCGGCTGACCGTCGATCTAGCGGGTAGCGGCGATGCCCGAGGGGTGCCGCTCTCCTCGCCTCGATGTCGAAGCGAGACGCATTCAATGCCGCCGGTGTCGGCCCGCCGGTGTCGGCCCGCCGGTGTCGGCCCGCCGGTGTCGGCCCGCCGGTGTCGGACCGCCGGTGTCGGACCGCCGGTGTCGGACCCGGAACCGGGGCGACACCAGCGAGAGCGGCCGGGCACGTTCGACATCGCGATCTCGTGGATAGCGGGCTGGCGGGCTGGCGGCTGGCGGCTGGCGGCTGGCGGCTGGCGGCTGGCGGCTGGCGGCTGGCGGCTGGCGGCTGGCGGCTGGCGAGTTTAGTTTCCTCCCTTGAAATTTCGATATCGACTCGCCGAATCGATTCCACAGCAAGCGATTACCACTGCACTCGTGTCGAGACGCCCGATCTCGCACTTCCCTGGAAGAATTACGCGGGACCGTCGTCGTTCGCCTTCTCGGCCTCCCCCGCGCTCCGCCCCTCCGGGGCTCGACCGGCAACCTCCGCCGAGGGCCCTGCCGCGCGGTTCCGACTCGGTAGCCGCGGAACGCCCCGAATCCGGCACGATTGCTCGCCTACACGTTTCAGGATGGAATACATATTCACCGGGATCGTCGATTCTCCGTTGTGCAGACTGCCCACTCCCACGCAATTGCCAACATGTCACGAGTTTCGAGTGAGGAGAACTTATTCATCTCACCGCAACGCACAACGTTTCCAGAGAAAACATGACAGTTCATCGATTGTGACCATCCCGAAGATCACCGCGTACCCGATCCTGATTTCGCTTCGCCGGTCCGTCGACACCATCCGGTTCGGCAGCACCGAAGCGGTCGGTCGGCGATCGAGCGACGGGTTCTACCCCGGAAAACGGGCTCCGAATACTTCGCACAATGGAACACCGACACCGTTTCTCCGAATGGTCGCCGTATTCGAAATAGTCCGGCCGTGTACGGTGCGTGCTGCAAGCCCGCGACCCCGTGCATCGCGCGATAATCACGCGCCACACGCCTCGCCGGCGGCGCACACCGAATCCCCTCGGCCGCGGTCTCCGCAGGCTCGGTCGACTCGCGAAACCGATCATCGTGGTGAGCCGCCGGTGGGCATCGCTTCATCTCGCTGAACATCACGGCTTGTCCCCTCAGCAGCCAGGGTTCTCGCGATGCCCACTCCGTACGCAACCAGGTCGGCATACCCAGCGCTCCCGACGGCCGGGGCTCGAACGGCCAGGTCGCCACGCTGCATGCCTCCACCCGATCTGCGGACGGCCCCGGCTCTCGCGCGGATCAGCGCTGGTCCAATTCAGCTCTGGTCCAGCGCAGTACTGGTCTTTCCAGCTCGTTCACAGCGCAGACCGATCCCCGACCAGCCTTATCCAGCAGCGCGGCAGGCGTGAACGGCCGCACCATGGGGCAGGGCAGCCCCGGCGCTGCACGGCGTAGGCACAGCCCAGCCCCAACACAAATCGATCCCCTGCCGGTCCGCCCCCCGCAGCGCGGCACATACAAACGTCCGCACCAGAGACAGAGCACCCTCGACGCCGCATGGCTCAGGCACGGCCCAACACAGATCGGTCACCGACCAGCCCTATCCAGCAGCGCGGCACGCATGAGCATCCACACTATGAAACTGCGCAGCCCCGCGTTGCGCTGCTTCAGGCAGGCCCATACCCAGCACAAATCGGTCCCCGACAGGTCCGACCCAGCAGCGCGGCACGTACGAACGTCCACGCCACGGAACCAGAACAGTCTCGGCGCTGCACCGCGTCAGGCGCACAGCAGCCCTGAGGCTGGGACCTGGCAAGACCCACTCTCGATACAACCCGTCCCCCGAACAGATCGGTCCCGCATCAGACCGACTCGACGGCGCGGCGCGGCGCGGCCAGCATGAACCGCCACACCGTGGGACAGAACGGTTCTGGCGCTGGACGGCTTCAGACACGGTCCCGTCCGGACGCTGCGCGGTTTCAGGCGTAGCCCGGCCCCGACGCTGCGCGGTCTCAGGCGCAGCCAGCCCTGACACGTTGACCTGGCACAACCAGTCCCAAGGCGACCCGATCCCAACTCAATCCAGTTGCAGCACAGCCCGGTTTCAACGCACTGCGGTCCCGTCCCGGGACAGCGCGGTCGAGGTCGGCGAGCAGTCGGTCGGCGCGTTGGGCCAGGTTCTGCGCCGCTTCGGCTTTCGTAGCCTTGGCGCGGAGTCGAGCGGTCTGCGCACCGAACACGCTCGCCTTCTCCGCCGCGTTGGCGTGGCTCCCTGCTCAGCGCCGTTCGTCGGTTGGCACCGGCACCGGCACCGGCACCGGCACCAGGGATCCCAAACGCCCCGGCACGGCCTGGTCCCAGCCAACAGCCGGGCCCCACAGCGCCCGGGTCCCTGCTGCGTCCCAGCACCAGTTGCGGCCAGGCACCACGGCTGCCCGGCACCACGGCTGCCTGGCCCTACGGCTGCCCGGTCCCTTGCTGCCCGGTCCCTTGCTGCGCGGTCCCAGTCGCAGCCCTGCCTACTGCGACGGGGTCCCCGCTGAGCGCCCGCGGCCAACTGCGGCCCAGCCTGCTGCGGCCCGACCCCAGGGCTGCCTGGCCCTACGGCCGCAGGGTCCTTGCCGCGCAGCCCACCAGCCGGGTCGCAGCTGCGGCCCGGCCCTACAGCGGCCGAGTCCAACGGCAGCCCGACCCCACAACGGCCCGACCCAACAGCGGCCTAGTCCAACGACTGCCCGGTCCCATAACGGCCGAGTTCTTGCTGCGCGGCCCAGTCGCAGCCCGCTTCCACCGCAGTGGACTCGCCAGCTGGGGCGCGGTCCAACTACAGCCCAGCCCAGCCCACTGCGGCCAGGTTCCTGCTGTGGCCTGGGCCTCAATAGCCGACCCCACGACGGCCCAGTCCCACGACGACAGGGTCCAGGACGACAGGGTCTCCAGCTGCGGCCCTTGTGCCGAGTTGCGGCCCTGGCCGAACTGCTGCCGGGTCTCAGCGCAACCGGGTCCCAGCCCTGGCCACGCGCCTGCTGTGCCCAGGCCCGAGTAAATGCGGCCGGTCGATCCGGATGGCTCGTCCGAATCAGTGCCGCCCGGTTCGATCGCAACTCGGCCCTCGCGCACTCCTGTCCTGATTGCAATCCTGACCTGAGGCAGCCCTGTCCTGGTGCAACCCAGTGCCAGGCGAACCCAGTGCCAGGCGCAGCTCCAACTCCCAGCACGGCCCCAACTCCCAGCACGGCACTGGTCCAAGCACAGCCCCGCGGACCTGCCGCTCGACAGGCAGTGGATTACTCGACACCGTGAACTTCGACGACGTGAACTCGGCGGGAAACTCACGCACTCACCGGTGGAGAAACAAAGAATCCCCCTCGACTCGGTCGAGGGGGATTTGATGTGGCCAGGGCCGGGATCGAACCGGCGACCTTCCGCTTTTCAGGCGGACGCTCGTACCAACTGAGCTACCTGGCCGCAGGCACCCATTCCGAATGCCATACGCGAAACGCCGGATTTCTCCGGCGTTTACTTGCGACCCTGACGGGACTCGAACCCGCGACCTCCGCCGTGACAGGGCGGCGCGCTAACCAACTGCGCCACAGGGCCTTGCGTGCTACCAACGGTCCAGAGACCGTACCCCCTACGGGATTCGAACCCGCGCTACCGCCTTGAAAGGGCGGCGTCCTAGGCCGCTAGACGAAGGGGGCTCGTCCCGGATTCCTCCGGACCGGCTTTCAACGGGTGTCCGTTGGGAGCTCGCATAGCTTATGACAGCTGTACCGCGTTTCCCAAATCGGCTGGTCAGAGCCATGAAACAGGGGCTAGAGCACGAGCCCGAGCTCCTCGAGCCGCGCGGTCGCCCGCCAGCCGTTCACCCGGAACTTCTCGGTCCACTCCGGCGTGGACATGGACTCGATGACCACCTCGAGCGCCTCGCGGAATCGCGACCGCAGATCGACCGACCCCGCCGCCAGGTCGACCATGTACCGCTGACCTGCCAGAGCCGCCGTCAGGGTGCGCGTGAATCGGTCGGGGTCGGCATCGAGGCGCAGCTGACCGTGTTCGATCGCCCGGACGACGAGGACCCGGGTGGCACGGCCGAGGATCCGGCCCCCACCCGCCTGCACATCGCGATAGAAGTCCGGTTCGATGATGAGTCGGTACTCGGCCTGCACGATGATGTCGTGCTCGAGACGTAGCGCTATCTCGTCGACCATCCCGTGCAGGGTGTCGAGTGGTCCGAGATCGGCTCGCGCCAGCCACCGTTCGGCCGAGGTGCGGTAGCGCTCCACCGCCGTCTCCAGGACCGCGCGCGCCAGGTCTTCCTTGGAATCGAAATGGAAGTACATGGCGCCCTTGGTCGCGCGGGAACCTTCCAATATGCGGTTGAGCGATGCAGCGGCATAGCCGCTCTTCCCGAACTCAACGGCGGCGGACCTGATAATCGCCGCGCGTGTCCGGCGGGCCCGCTCTTGCTGCCGTGCCATGCTCGAAACGCCTCCGAAGCCTACTCGCCGCCAATCGGTGCCCCCCTTAGGAACGGACCCTTGGCGCAAAGTTATGAGTTTTATCAATACTTCAAACCGGGTTTTCGCCCAGTTTCAAACTTTCGGTACGAAAACTTGCGAAAAACCTGAAACACACCAGCTGGTATAGTTTTCCTGCCCGGGTGCGCCGCAGGGGGTGCGCACCCGGGCATTACTTCTTCTCGAATGAGCCTCCTGCGGCATCGAGTCCGGGTTTGCCACGACCGGCCGAACCGTTCGCAACGCGGTCGGACACACCAACGATAAGCCGAATTCCAGATCCCCGGGTGATTCGCAGATTCCTCCGGAATTCACCCACGCGTCACCGTACCCGCAATCACCTGCCGACATGCGGCAAACCGAGGAGTCAGTTGTCGGACGCGGATCACTCTCCAATTCAGCAAACATCTCGCAACCAATATTCATCCGGCCGCAACGCCGAATTCGTCAGCAGCGCAGCGACGTTCACCGGACTCCGCGACACCGCACCACCCGCCCGGCACCGACCGCGCGCGCCGTCGCCACACTTCCCCGAGATCGGGACCGCCCCGCCCCGGAAATCCAAAGACTTTGCCAGGCAACATCATTCGATGATATCGAAATTGTCCGGAAATGAACAAAGCCGGACCGCGAATGGTTACCGGGGCTATCGCGAGGCACCCGGCCGTTGTTACCCGATGCGACATCACGACCTGCGGCGGCGGGCGACGCCGGGAACGAACGCGGGCGCCGTCGCGCGTACATGTCCGTACTCGATCGATGAGCTCACGCGAGTTGTCGGGCCGGCGCGAATGCCGGCTCACCGGGCGACTCCGCCCCGCCGATGCGAGTGCCCCCTGTAGGACTCGAACCTACGACCTAGTGATTAAAAGTCACCAGCTCTACCAACTGAGCTAAAGGGGCTCGGCTGGAGAGCCTACCCGACACCGGGCGCCGAGCAGAAATGCGGGCCGACGCGGCATCCGAGCCCGCCGGAGCACCCGCAGGACCGGGCGCGCGCACGGCAGCGGCGACGGCTCGGAACCGATCCGCGCGAGGTTCGCGACCACGTGAGATCGCCATGCGACCCATGCCGATACCGAGGTCATGGCCCCTCGTCACAGCCGCTCGGACAGCGAAGTATCGGCAATCACCGAATCACCCGATCGGCGGAAAGTATCGATGATCGAGTTACCGCGCGGCACCGGAAACGAGGCGCGCACGCACCGCGGCGCCGAACACAGCGGGCAGGATTGTGTTCTCGCGCACCGACCGACCTCGACCGGTGCGCTCGGCGGCACACCGGATACGCCGCCCGTCAGGGGAGCGAAGACGACGACGAGGCGTGGAACACGGCTGAACACGACGCGGCGGGCGGCAGCGCAGGTCACGCGGAGCGACAGAGTCGGTCCGCCCCCGATATGGACAAGGGTGGTGAATCGAGCGAATCCAATTCCGCGGCCCGATAGCCGCTTTCGGTCGGCAGATACCGGGATCGATATCTCCGGTGGTGCGGATTCCGTCGCGCGTGGTCGGCAGCGGTCAACTGCGCGGCGAGCAGGTTCCGGCCACGTTGCGGATGGCCGGTTCGATGTGGACACACACGATTCTGCTCGGGCTGCCACACGCGAAGGTGGCAGCAGCTCGGCGCGTTCACAACGGGTCGGGACGAACCGGGAACTACCACGGGTTGCCGCGCTCTCCCTGACACCCTGTTCCTCCTGATACCCGGGGACCCAGGACCGCCGCACGTCTTCTCGCGCCCGCAGCTCGTCCGAGGTCTGGAATCGTTCCACGCCGTGCCGTCGGCGGACGACGATCCGACTCTCGGGCTGGAACCGTCAGTGACGGCGGTCGTTCCTCACCTCGAACCGTTGCCGCCGCCCGAAGTCTGTGAAGCCGCACACGGCAGGGTGGGCATCGCGTCCTATGGCCGAGCACTCGGGCCGACCCTGTCGCCCGGCCACAAGCAACATCACCGTGGGCCGATGCGGATCGACCACATGAACAGACCGGTCAGTTTGTAATTGCACTGCCTCGATCGGCTGCCGAGGGCTCACCCGCATCGGCTACGTGCCGTAGTAGGCGATGATCATCGTGACAATCGACGGCGCCCTGGCCGTGTCGACGGTCGAACGGACCGGTCGCGCGGTCGACGTCGTCCCAGCGATGCGAGTCGATCGGAGACAGCTGGTCCCGCCACCGAGATCAACGGCGATCCGCACAGGCTCGGGCCGCGAATCGATGCCGGGAAACAATCGTCCGACGGCGGCTAACAACTGCGCGCCGACAGCGATAGAACACTCACGGCGGGCCGAAATCGCATCCGGTCCTGTGGTAATTCACAGCGTGCTCCAAGGAGGCAAGGGCTGCGAAACCACCTAGAATCGGATGCGGCGGGGGACGTCGAAGACGACGTATGAAGTGCATCACCGGGCGATTTTTCTCCTGTCGATGCGTTTCGCATCACACCTACGGTGCCGTAAGGTATGGCCGCATCGGCACGACACCGGGGGGAACGACCTGTCAGCGTGCACGCACTGGGAAGGGCTATTACATGGCAAGGGATCTGACTCAACTCGAGCTTCTCACGGAGTTGGAGCCGGTTGCCGAGGCAAACGTCGACCGGCACTTCTCCCTCGCGAAGGAGTGGCATCCGCACGACTACGTCCCGTGGGACGAGGGCCGCAATTTCGCGGCGCTCGGCGGGGCGGACTGGGATCCTGATCAGTCCCGTTTGAACGAGGTCGCGAAGGCGGCCATGATCACCAACCTGCTCACCGAGGACAACCTGCCCTCCTACCACCGCGAGATCGCCGAGAATTTCTCGCAGGACGGCGCGTGGGGAACATGGGTCGGCCGCTGGACGGCCGAGGAGAACAGACACGGCATCGTGATGCGCGACTACCTCGTGGTCACTCGCGCCGTCGATCCCGTGGCGCTCGAAGAAGCGCGCATGATCCACATGACCAACGGTTTCGCCTCCCCCACCGACGCCGACGCGGGCTTCCTGCACTCGGTGGCGTATGTCACCTTCCAGGAGTTGGCGACCCGGGTCAGCCACCGCAATACCGGCAGGGTGTGCGACGACCCCATCGCCGACCGGATGCTGCAGCGCGTCGCGGCGGACGAGAATCTGCACATGGTCTTCTACCGCAACCTGTGCGGCGCGGCACTGGACCTGTGCCCCGACCAGGCGATCGAGGCGATCACCCTGATCCTGGAGAACTTCCAGATGCCGGGCGCGGGCATGCCCAACTTCCGCCGCAACGGCGTGCTGATGGCCAAGCACGGCATCTACGACCTGCGCCAGCACCTCGAGGAAGTGGTGCAGCCGGTGCTCAAGAAGTGGGACCTGTTCGAGCGCACCGATTTCACGCCGCGCGGCGAGGCCGTCCGTGATCGCCTGGCGATCTTCCTGGACAAACTCGGCCAGGACGTCCTCAAGTTCGAAGAGCAGCGCGACCGCATGCTGGCCCGCGAGGCCAAGAAGCGCGAACTGGCGGGCGCGAACGCGGGCTGAGTCACCGCCATCACCGCGACGAGACGAGACACGAACGCGCCGGCACCGGGAATCCCGGTGCCGGCGCGTCGCTGTCGCGGTACCGACTCCCGACCACAGCACCGCCCGTGTCAGCGGTCACACCGACCGGAGATGAGACACTGATGGGCGTGACGATGACTACCGAGGCGACGAGCGCGCTGCGGATCGGACCGTATCCGGTCGATCCGCCGGTGGTGCTGGCGCCGATGGCGGGCATCACGAATCTGGCGTTCCGCAAGCTGTGCCGCGAATTCGGCAGTTCCACCTCGATCTACGTCTGCGAGATGATCACCGCGAGGGCCGTGGTCGAGCGCAACGAGAAGACGCTGCACATGATGTCGTTCGACGCCGACGAACATCCGCGTTCGATGCAGCTCTACGGCGTCGACCCGGCCACCCTCGGCGAGGCGGTTCGCATCATCGTCGGCGAGGGCTGGGCCGATCACATCGATCTCAATCTCGGCTGCCCGGTGCCCAAGGTCACCCGGCTCGGCGGCGGCGCGGCGCTGCCATACAAGCGCGCCCTGTTCCGCCGGATCGTGCAGGCCATGGTCGGCGCGGCCGAACCGGCCGGTGTTCCGGTGACGGTGAAATTCCGCATCGGCATCGACGACGAACACCTGACCTACCTGGACGCGGGCCGGATCGCCGAGGCGGAAGGCGCGCGTGCCGTCGCGCTGCACGCCCGCACCGCGGCCCAGCGCTATTCCGGTCAGGCCGACTGGTCGGCCATCGCGCGCCTCAAGGAGGCCGTGCGGACCATTCCCGTACTGGGCAACGGTGACATCTTCTCCGCCGCCGACGCCGTGCGCATGATGGACGAGACCGGATGCGACGGCGTCGTCGTCGGACGCGGGTGCCTGGGCCGCCCCTGGCTTTTCGGGGAATTGCAGGCCGCGCTACGCGGTCAGCCGCTGCCGGAAGCGCCGAATCTGGGCCGCGTCGGCGAGGTGCTGTATCGACACGGCGCACTGCTGTCCGAACATCTGGGCCAGGAGAAGGCGCTGCGCGATCTGCGCAAGCACATGGCCTGGTATCTGATGGGCTTTCCGGTCGGCGCGGATCTGCGTCGCGCTTTCGCCACGGTGTCGAGCCTGACGCAATTGCGTGATCTGATCGGGCAATTGGATCCGACCGCGCCGTTCCCGAGCGATGCCGAAGGACCGCGCGGACGACAGGGTTCACCGGGTAAGGTCGCGCTGCCGCACGGGTGGCTCGATGATCCCGACGATGTCGCGGTACCGACCGCCGCCGATGTCATGCACAGCGGCGGTTGATCCGCACCGTCCCGTCCGGAGAGCACTGTTCAGAGCACACGAATGTCCCTCGTAACTGTTCACTGTGGTTATCGCCACTCACCCTGCCCGGCAAACACGCGCGCGCGGCGAATAATCAGCGCCGCCGATATGCGTGTACATATCGCTAATATCCAGCTAACGAATTTCAGCGGGCAGCAAACATCGGTGCGACCGCTCGAGCCTCGCGCTGGGCTCGCTCGTCGTGGCGGAATCGTTATCATTGGCGAAATCGGTCATGCCGGTCGTTATCCGACCAGGCGACGACAAGAACGAAAAGCGAGGTTCGTTGGTGGGTGACGATCGGCACGGGCAATCGCCACGGCCCGGAGGTCGCGCCCCGTGGGAGCGCTATTCCACGGCGGACAGCAACGAACAAGAGGGCGCGCACACCTCGCGGCGGTCACGCCACGACACCCCCGCGGATTCCGGTTCGGCTCCACTGACGGTGCAGGATCTCGTCGAGAAGGTGGACAACGAACGCGGCGGCCGTCGTCGCCGCGCCCAGGAACCCCGCCCCCAGGAACCCCCGGCACAAGCC
>NZ_JAFMPL010000080.1:0-37282 GCF_019038455.1 Nocardia noduli | reverse complement strand
GCGAAATCAGGCTGGTCCGGTGTCGGGCGAATGCAATCGACCGGGCACTCGGAGACGCAGCTGGCGTCGTTGCAACAACGCTGCGTGATTACGTAGGCCATATTTGCAGATCCTCGAAAATGTGCGTTCCCCGCCGTCGGGTCGCCTGCGGGAAGCGCGAACGGCAGGCAGGACACGGGAATGGTACTTCGTACCGAAAGGGATACGATAATTGCGGTTTCGGTGACCTGAGGGTAGTCCCGGTCGTAGGGGATCTCGATGTCGCGGCAGTGGAAGCGATGGTTGGCGGCGTTTCCGCGTCGGCGGGCGACGCGCTCACATGCCGGTCCGGCCCGTGGTCGCGCGTGCATCGCCAGTTCGAGTTCCGGCTTCTTCTGCGCGAGGAAGCCGGCCCGCCGCCGGTCATCGTGGTCGATCCCATGGGCGCGCTCGGTTCCCGTACTGGCCTTGGACAAATTACTTTACTATCGGTAACGTAATTCGCGTCCGTAGGCCCGCGCCGGGACGTCGACTACGAGTCGGTCGCGTTGCCGCGGATCTTCGGTATCGGTGCGCGGATGCGCGTCGATGGCACTGACTATCGGAAGGGCCGGTTTATGGATCCGAGCAAATCCCACGGCTGGCGGCGAGCGCGTGTGAGGGCCTCGCGAAATCGTCACGACCGTTTCCCATCGCCCTCGAGTCACCGCCGGAGCGGACGAACGCACTCTGTCGCCACGGCGGCGATCGGGATGGTCGTGTCTGTGCTCGTCGTGGTGTTGGGGGTGGCTCCGTTGGCTACTGCCGCACCGAGCGAGGGTCGCACCCAGGGACCTTGCGACATCTATATGGCCGCCGAATCACCATGTGTCGCGGCTTTCAGCACGACGCGCGCGCTCTCCGCGACTTATCGAGGGCCGCTCTATCAGCTCGAGCGGGCTTCTGACCGGGCCTCGCTCAACATCGGTGTGCTGCCCGATGGATACGCCGACGCGGCCGCGCACGACGAGTTCTGCACGGGCACCACGTGCGTGTTCTCCAAGGTGTTCGACCAGTCGCCGAACCACAACGACCTCGGACTTCCGGAGCCGTTGTCGTTCGAGACGCACGGCTTACTCCGACTGATCCCGTTCCATCTCCTGGACGCGAGCCTTCTGCCCATCGTGATTGCGGGGCACAAGGTGTACGGGATGTACTTCGACGGTGAGCATTCCGGATACCGAAACAACCAGACCGCCAACATGCCGATCGGCGATCAGCCCGAAGGCATGTACATGGTGGCGGGTGGCGACCACTTCAACAGCACGTGCTGTTTCGACTTCGGTAATGCCGAGACCGACGACACCGACGACGGTGCGGGCACCATGGACGCGGTCAACCTGTCGACCATATGCTGGTTCCCCAACGGGGTCGGCGCAATGCCGAACTTCTTCGGCGGCGTCCCGCCGGACTCGCAGTGCAAGGGCGGTGGCCCGTTCGTTCAAGCGGATCTCGAGAACGGCTTGTACGGGTCCAATACCGGCGTTAGCCAAGACCCCGGCTACGTCGGAGAGCAATACCCGTATGTCACCGCGATGTTGAAGAACGACGGCACGAATTTCTTCGCCCTCAAGGGCGGCAACGCCCAGTCGGGGGTGCTGTCCACCCGTTACGCGGGCCCGCTGCCACCCAAGCCTTTTGTTCCGAACCCGGCCGACGGCAACGGCTACTCACCCATGCGTAAGCAGGGCGCGATCATCCTGGGCACGGGCGGCGACGGCGGCTCGGGCGCCGGGGACTTCTTCGAAGGTGTGATCACGAGGAACCTGCCGACCGATGAAGCCGAGAACGCGGTCCACGCCAACATCGTCGCCGCCGGGTACGGGTCACCTGCACCGACGAGGTAGGTATTCCGCAGCATTCGTATCAATCCGGCGAAATGGTCGATCTGCGGTCGATTCGGTCTTGCGACCGATCGACCGCAGTCCGGAGCAGCGACAATTCGTCCCGAGTCGACAGATCTCAGTGTGCCCGAACAGATTCGGAAAGGATGTGTCATGCTTCGAGAGTCCTTCGATCAGGACTGGTACGTCGGAAAAGGCGATGTCACAGTAGCGGGAGCGCGGGTTGGGCCGGTGACCCTGCCCTATGACGCGATGTTCTTCGAGGCGCGCGACCCCGACTGCAAGAACGGGGGCAACACCGGCTTCTACCCGGGCGGTGTGTACCGCTATTCGAAGTCGTTCACGGCTCCGGAAGAATGGCGCGAGCGGACGGTGGTTCTCGAGTTCGAGGGTGTCTATCACCGCTCACAGGTCTTCGTGAACGGTCGGCTCGCTGGCGGTCGTCCCTCGGGGTACGCACTGTTCCACGTCGTACTGGACGATTTCCTCGTTTCCGGGGCCGACAACACTATCGAGGTCGTGGCCGACAATTCGGATGAACCGAACAGCCGCTGGTACACGGGCAGCGGCATCTATCGTCCGGTGCACCTGATGGTCGGCGGACGCGTTCGCATCGCCCCGACGGGCGTGCGTATCGCGACACAGGCGCTTTCCGGATCGATGGCGACCGTCAGCGTCGAGACACTTGTGGTGAACGACTCCGAGGCAGCGCGGACGGTGACGGTGAGCGCTCGGTTCACCGGCCCGGACGGAGCGGCCCTCGCGCCGACGACCGGCGCACTCTCCGTTCCGGCTCACAGCACGGCGACGCTGCGCCAGGAGGTTTCGGTCGCGGAAGCGGCGCTCTGGTCACCCGACACCCCGCACCTGTATCGGGCCGAGGTCACCGTCGCGGAGGGGGACGAGAGGCTCGACACTTCCCGGGAAGAGTTCGGTATCAGGACGCTGACCGTCGACGCTCGCAACGGCTTGCGAATCAACGGTAGTGCGGTGAAACTACGCGGGGCGGCGATCCATCACGACCACGGCGTGATCGGTGCGCACACGCTCGACGCGGCCGAAGAGCGGCGGATCCGCATCTTGAGGAAAGCCGGGTTCAACGCGATCCGCAGTTCGCACAACCCGGCCTCGCGGGCGTTGCTGCGCGCCTGCGACCGGCACGGCATGCTCGTCATGGATGAGCTCACCGACGCGTGGTTCGTGCCGAAGGTGAAGTACGACTACAGCCGATACTTCGAACAGTGGTGGGAGCGTGATCTCGAAGCCCTGATCGCGAACGACTTCAATCATCCGTCCGTCGTCATGTATTCGATCGGAAACGAGATCTCCGAAACCGCCGCACCGCGCGGGATCGCCGCCAACCGTCTGATCGCCGAGAAGACCCGTGAGCTCGACCCGACACGACTGATCACCAACAGCGTCAACGGCTTCCTCAACCTCATCGCCTCGCGCGATGACGCGAAGATCGAGAAGAAGGTCGAATCAGCCCGGACCGGCGAGGAGAATCCGAACAAGAATCTCATCCGCGTCCTGAACCTTCTGCTCGGTGTGCTCGACAGAATGCTCGAGCGCATCGTCAGGCTTCCCGCGGTCGATAGACGCACTCGTGAGATCTACGCGGAAGTCGATGTCGCGGGGTACAACTACATGGTCGGCCGATACGAACTCGACGGAAAGCTGCACCCCGATCGGGTGATCGTCGGAAGCGAGACCCGAGCCGCGCAGACGGCGACCATCTGGAAGAGGATCGAACACATCCCTTACGTGATCGGTGACTTCGCCTGGACCGGCTGGGATTACATCGGCGAGGCCGGTATCGCGGTCAAGCAGTACGGTACGACCAAGCGCGCGATCTACCACCCGTACCCGGCTTTGCTCGCCGGGGAGCCGGTGATCGACATCACGGGGTTCCGTCAGACCCAGTCCTACCTCGACGAGATCGGCTGGCATCTTTCCTCAGGGCCGTACGTAGCCGTCGAACCGGTCGACCATTCCGGTGAGAAGGTGATGGACACCGGCTGGCGGGCTACCAATTCCATCGCGAGCTGGAGTTGGGAGGGGTGTGAGGGGCGTACAGCGACCGTCGAGGTATACGCCGACGCCGCGTGGGTCGAGCTCCAACTCGACGGCGAAAGCGTGGGATCCGCGCCATCGGGGCCGGACAGGGATTATCTCGCGAAGTTCACCCTCCCCTATCAGCCGGGCCGGCTGACAGCGATCGCGTACACCGAGGACGGCAGCGCGATCGGACGTCGGACTCTGGTCAGCGCGACCACCGGCACTCGGCTGACGGTCGTACCCGAGACCGCCACGCTGCGGGCCGATGGCGGCGATCTCGCCTATATACCGATCTCGATCACCGATGACGCGGGAACCGTACGCCCCCTGGCAGATCGACCGGTCACGGTGCGCGTCGAGGGTGCGGCCACACTGCTCGGACTGGGAAGCGCGGAGCCAATCACCACCGAAGGTTTCGCCACCGACACCCATCGCACGTTCAACGGACGCGCTCTCGCGGTCCTCCGCGCTGGCCACGAAGCGGGAGAGGTCGGTGTCACTGTCACCGCCGACGGGTGTGATCCCGTCCGGATCCAACTGCGGGTTATCGATCCCGATACATCAACAGATTCCCCTCCGGGCAGCGGACGGAGGAATAATTGGTCGCCTGCCTCGGGGACAGTATTGCGCGTGGAAAGCTCGGCGCGGATTCGGTGACTGGGTTAGCTCGCGCGGATTCGGGACGCTTCTTCATCAACGCCGGGGTCGGAGGTGATCTAGCGTGGAACATAGATCAGCGCCTCGATGCTGTTGTCGCGCTCCAGCCCTGACGTTGTCACCTGCTCGTGGGGACCAACGATATCGGCGCCGCTTTCAGCCCGGCAGCACAGTGGATGTATCGGACGCTGCGGCGCGCACCACGGACGCCCACCGTCTCCTTGGCACATCGATAACCTCGACAGGATCCTGTGCCGCCTCACCCGTGAAACCGGCGCGCGCGTGATAGCCCTGGATATTCCGCCGATCGGCGGGCATCGGCACCGAGATGAACTGAAGGTCGGCACGTACAACAACGAACTATGGCTCGAGGCCCCCGAGTACGGAATCGAACCGCTCCCGTTACGACAGCGGCTCGTCGAGTTGATTCCCGAAGGACTTCGGGCGCCGGAGCTCGGATTCGCGATGAGCAGGGCGATCGACACCAGGGGCAGAGCCCTCTCACTCAGGCATTCGGAGAGTCATGTGATCACATTTCGAGGCAGAACGGCTATGTCGTCACCATCGATGGAATACATACATCTGTCCGACTGGTGGGAATGTCATCGAAGCGTTGGTGAAAGCCGATCTCTGACGGTCTGGGAGAATCTGCTCGCATTCGGCACTCCAGTGCCGTGACTGTCAGGTTCGTCGCCAGGACGACCGCTGTGTTCAGCGCTGGTCATGCCTGCTCAGCCAGTCGGTCATAGTCGCGATCGCCTCGGGGTAGCCGCGGGAGCCGGGCTTGTTCAGGAAGCCGTGACGGGTTTCGGGAATCACCGATGTGCTGAGCGGGACGTTCACGGCGCGCAGGTGATCGGCGAATGCCTCGCTCGAGGCACGCAGTGGGTCGCGGTCGGCATCGACCAGCAGGGTGGGGGGGAACCCGCGGACGTCGGCGGTTCCGGGAAACACGGCGGGGTCGGCGAACAGTTCGTCGGTTCCGACATAGTTCATCGTCATTCGGCGAAAGATCTCCGGTGCTATGCCCAGTCGCGCGATGCCACGCAAGCGGGGGCGCAAGTTCGGGGAGATCGCGGGGAGTTGGGCGTGGAACAGTCCGTATACCAGGAGCAGGCCCGCGGGGGCCGCGGTCATGTCCTGTCGTACCCGCATCGTGGCGGAGGCCGCTAGGCATGCGCCCGCGCTCGCGCCTCCAAGGATGACGGCGCGGCCGTGGTGCCTGCCGACGGTATCGAGCACGGCGTCGGTAACGTCGTCCACGGGTACGGGGTATCGGTTCGTCGAGGGTTTCAAGCGAAATCGGCCGATCAGTGCGAAAGCTGGCACCAGCCGATACTCGACCGTCGTGACAGGACGACCCGTGGCCGCGATGGCTGTCGCGACCACGTGTGATTCCGGCATGTCGAGGTCTCCGGAGCCGAAGCCTCCTCCGTGCACCCACACCATGGGGGTGTTCGTCGTGGTCACCGCCGGTCGGTAGTCGCGCACGCGGAAGTCCCCGTGGCGGCCGGTGACGGTTCGGTCTTCGGTGGTGACAGGCGATTTGTCGATGGTCATGGTTCTCTCGATGCCGAGCGGCGATCGGCGAGTGAGGGCCGATCGCCAGGATGTGAGCGGAATGTGAGGACTTACGGGTGCTGTGCCAGCCAGGCTTCGAAACCAGCGATGAGGATCGTCAGGTCGAAGTCGAGGCGGTCGGCCTCCAGCACGCGAAGCTCGGGAAGGATCCGTCGTAGAACCGGGAGTTCGCCTTCGGGCAACTCGTCGAGGACACGCAGGATCTCGACTCTCGAGGGATGCTCCCCGAACTGGTCGGTGAGAAGTTGGGCGCGAGCGGATTCGTGGGCGACGGCTGTGATGAGAGCCAGCGCTCTTCCTGTGGCGTCGTCCCCGAATCCGGCGTCCAACAGAATCTCGGCCAACTGTTCGGCCGGCTTCATCAACGCCCACGTCGATACCTGGGTGACGTAGATGCCGAGCGTGCGCTCTCGCAGGAGTGCGTCGCGCGTTCCCACGGCGAACACTCGGACCGCGGCCTTCCAGTCGGTCTTCGGCAGGACCAGATCCTCGAGTTGGGCCGCCAATGCCTCCGCGCCCATGAGCGCGAGCAGTTCTTCGCGTTTGGAGATGTGATAGGTGACTGCCTTGCGGTCGACGCCGAGGCTGTCTGCGACCGCTTGCAATGTGAGCTTCGCGGGATCGAGATCGGCGGCGGCGGCCAAGATCACCTGCCTGGTCAGATTCGCACGGTGACCAGGACCACGCTGCCCCGGGTTTCTTCGGCGGCGGGCGGGGACATTCTCCGAGCTGTCGGGCGGCGGGGACTGTTGGTTACTCACAATGTCTTTCTATCCGGGGCGGCGCGGTCAGGAGTAGCGGAGCCCGAAGCCGTATCGATAGGTCGGGGCGGCGGTGTCGTGAGGTGTGTCTGATCGGCTGGCTTCGACAGCCGCCATCGAGGAGGGAATGTCGAAGGGCAGCTTGCCCTCCGGGGCGGCTTCGCCGAACAGTACCTGGACGAACGCGGTTTCCGAGGCACCGAAGTTGGCGATGATCGATGCGGCGGCCTGCTCGACATCGGCCAGGATGGCGGGGCGGTCGAGGTAGATGTCGATGACGGTGGGGACCTTCTCGCAGATCTCGGTGATTCGCGATACTTCCTCGGCGGGGAACGCGAGGGAGCCTGCGTGGAAGAATGATTCGGGGGTTCCCGGTTCGCCGCGCGATTGCCACGGTGCGGCCAGTCGCAACACGGCCACATCGGCTTCCTCGGGGGTGTTCACCACCGAAGCGCGGTCACCGACCGCCTGGGCGGAGAGTCCCTCCAGATACAGCCGCAGGCCACTCGACAGTGGTAGGGAAGCGGGGCCCTGGTCGGCGTTCTCGAGAAGAGTGTGCGCGGCGGCCTGAGCCGCGAGTCCTTCGGCGCGTGCCTCGGGGGCGCCCACCAGGCGATCGGCGCTGTCGGGGTCCACGAACGGGTTTTCGAACAGGCCCAGCGCGAACTTCTCACGCAGGAGTCGTCGCACGGAGGAGTCCAAGCGTTTCTCTTCGACCTTGCCCGCCTTCACCAGAGCGACAAGGACTTCCGGTTTGCTCTCGCCGCCGAACTGATCGATTCCGGCGTCCAAGGCCTTGCGCATGCGTTCTTCGTAGGTGAGATTCTCCACGCCCCAGCAGGTGTTGCCGAGAATGCCCCAGTCGCTGCACACTATTCCGTCGTAGCCGAGTTGCTCACGCAGCAGATCGGTGATGATGGCCTTGTTGAAACTGAAGCCGACCTCTTCGTACTCGGTGCCGACGGGCATGCCGTAGTAGGGCATGATCTGCGAGACGCCCGCCGCGATGACGGCCTCGAACGGTTGCAGGTGCAGATCGAAACGTCCTCCCGGATAGACCTGCTCGCGGCCATAGGCGAAGTGCGGATCCTCACCGTCCTTCTGCGGCCCACCGCCGGGGAAGTGCTTGGCCATCGCCGACACCGACTCCGGCCCGACGCTCTCTCCCTGAAGCCCGCGCACGTAGGCGACCCCGAGACGGGAGACGAGTTCGGCGTCTTCGCCGAAGGTGCCGCTCGTGCGTGCCCAGCGCGGCTCTGTGGCAAGGTCGATCTGCGGGTGGAGCGCTGTTCTGATGCCCACCGCGAGGTACTCGCGCCGTGTCACGTCCGCGAAACGCTCGACGAGTTGCTCGGAGCCGATAGCGGCGAAACCGAGAGGTTCGGGCCACTGACTGAAGGGACCGGCCATCAGCGCGGTCAGCGGGTTGTTGGTGAACGAGTTCCTGGGATCGCTGGACAGGGTCACCGGGATGCCGAGCGGATGCCTCGACGCGGCCTCCTGCACGGTGTTGTGCCACACCGCGATTTCACGGGCCGATGGGACGAACAAGGTGCTGAAGTGGTTGATGCGTTTGTCGAGCGACGTGCGCAGCGCGGGTTTTCCGAACTGGCCCGGCTCATCGAGATCGGAGACGAACGCCATTTCGTGGAACATCAGCCCGGCCTTGTCCTGCAGGGTCATCCGGGAGAGCAGGTCCTCGACCCGCTGGTCGATCGGCAGCGATGAGTCCCGGTAGGGGTGGCCGGATTCGGTGGAGTTCACGAGTGAGTCGTCCTTATCGTTTCGGGGTAGGCGGACTATCGAGCACGTTTCACCGGGATGATGGCGGCCGCGGCGGCGAGAACGACCACCGCGGCGACGACCCACACCGCACGGTAGCCCCCGGCCAACGCGACGACCTGTCCGCCGATGATGGGACCGATGCCTTGGCCGAGGTTGCCTGCCATGCTCGCCATGCCCAGGTCGCGACCCGCGGTCTTCTTGTCTTCGATGACGTCGATGAACAGGGCTTGATCGACCACGACGTACCCGCCGAGGGCGACGCCGGCGATCACGGCTTGTACGAACAGCGCGGGCACAGATGCCCAGACCAGCGGCACGAGCATCGACGCCGCCATCAGGACCGAGGTCCAGAACACGAACGGCTTGCGGCGTCCTATCCGGTCCGACCAGCGTCCGGCCACCACCATGGCGACGAGCATGCACGGCAGGGCCGCCACTTGGAGCAGCGGTGCGATCTTCGTCGCCTCGGAGGGGCTGAGGGCCGGATGGACGTAGCTCTGCAACATGTAGATCGAGTACAGGATGGAGATCGAGTATCCGAACATCATGACGATCTTGGCGAACCAGACCCAGCGGAAATCGGAGTCTCGCAGCGGGATCACGAACGACCGGAGGGTGTCCGTCCACTCCATCGGCGCAGTCGTGAGCTGCATCGATGAGCGGTCGCGGCTGATCAGCACGAACAGTGCCGCGAGGACGACGAATGCCAGCGCGAACGGGTAATAGGCATCCAAGCCGAGAGTGTCGAAGGCAAGTCCGGCGCCGACGGCGCCGACGGCCGCTCCGAGCATCGAACACAGACCGGAGATGGCGGACGCCATGCCGATTCTCCGCGCATCGACACGATCAGCGACCGTTGCTGTGAGAGGGACGGAGCTGACGTTGAGCAGGAGTTGGGAGAGAGCCCAGAACACTGCCATGTACGCGATGGTCGGGGAGTATCGCAGGCCGATCAGCAGCAGTGTGCCGAGAACGGCGCCACCGACGATCCAGGGGGCGCGCCGTCCCCATGGCGACCGGGTTCGATCCGAGAGCACACCGGTTATCGGCTGGATGAACATCGCGACGAAGACTGCCGCGGCTTGGACGTAGGACAGACTCTGGGCACGCGCGGACTCGAACCTGTCCAGGATTGTGAGCAGGCGTTGCTGGTCGACGGAAGGGGTGACCGACCCCGACTCCACCTGTGCCTTCAGATCGCTGAGTTGGTGCAGATCGGCCCCACGGTCGGCGCCGGTGAAGAAATTGTCGAACTCGATTCCCTGCACCTGGTTCGGTAGCAGGATCCCGCCGACCGCCCCGAAGAGCATGAAGAAGCCCATCAAGGCGAAGGCGTAGGAAACCACGTAGCGGCGGAAGGGGCGTCCTTCGCTGACCTTCGCGGAAGTGCCGGGCTCGGTGGGGATGTCATCGGCCGGGCTGCTGGCTTCGGCCAGCCTGTGAGACTCGTTCACGCAGACAACTTCCTCTGGATGCGCGGAGAGAGACGCAATTCAATTCCCATACGGGAATCAATTCCCGTATGGGAATATCGTGCACGAGGGTGTCCGAGGGGTCAAGTTCGTGAATGCGCGGACCTGCCTCTCCGTAACGCGAGGCGATGACGTGGTGTCGAATGCTCTCGAACCGGCGCTTCGAAGGTTGCTTCGGGGTGTGATGCTTCATCGTTGCCCGACGGCCTGTCTCCGTCGGCTCTGTCGAGCCGAGGATGGCAGGCGACCTTTGCCTGGAAGTAGGCGAATCCGCTTCGGTCCCTTGACGTTTCCTGTCCGAGTCGGCACGATATTCCTTCATGGGAATAATTCCTATTAGGGAATTCAAGCAGGTGTATGCGCCGCAGTCTGTGATCACCGCCGCCGCAGGTGGCCGAAGGTATTCGGCATCATGTGGACTGGGTGAGTCGTGAGCAGGCCGGGACGCATGCGACGGTTCGTCCCCGCGAGAGTCCGGGTCCGCGCAGCGGCCGGTCGGGTGCGCGTTCGCGAGATTCGACCTCCGTGGTCAGCGTGGAACATATTGGGGGTGATATGTATTGCCGCGAGCATGGTCGTCGTCGCCAACCTCGGGACTCGCTCCGACGCCGAGCCTGTCGCCGGGGCGTCCCGTGGCGGGAACGGCACCGTGCACAGTTGGACGTACACGTCGTCGAGCGGTACCAATCCGTATCTCGTCTATACGCCGCCGAGCTACCGCTCCGGTGACTCGTGGCCCCTATACGTCAATTTGCACGGTTGTTCGACGACCGCGGAACAGCAGATGTACTCGACGGGGCTCAACGAAGTGGCGGACAGCGAGCAATTCCTGGTCGTATATCCGGATGTGCACGAGGCGACCGCGGGGGGATGCTGGCGCGCGTTCTTCGGTGATCCGGCGAGCGGGCAGCGTGGTGCGGGCGGTGACGCCGACATCGTCGCCGCCATCACCCGGGCCACGATGGAGCGCTACACGGTCGACCCCGAACGCGTCTATCTGATGGGTATGTCGTCCGGGGGATTCCAGGCGAGCGCCGGCGGTGCTGCCTATTCCGACCTGTACGCGGCGATCGGGGTCAGCGCCGGAGGCGGCTACGGCATGAATGTGTCGTGCGCCGCGCTGACAGACGATGTCGTACCGCTGTACGCCCGGGAAGCCGTCGCGCAGATGCGCTCCGCGGCGAGGGTCATGCCGTTCTTCGCCATCGGCGGGACCGTCGACCCGTTGGGTGAGCAGTCGGCTCCGGGGGGATGTAGCAGACTGGCCTTCGCGCAGTGGATGGCAACAGACAACCTGATCGCGAGCGCCGCCGGTGCCGACGTCTCCTACCAACTCGATCCGAACGCGACAGTCCACGGTGCGATACCTGATGGCTACAACTGGACGAAGCAGGTCTTCGGCAACAGGGCGGGCTGCCGGATAGGGGAGCGGTGGATAGTCGACGGTATGGGCCATTTCTGGTCGGGAGGCTCGAGCGATCCGCAATGGTCTCGCTGGTCCGACCTGCGGGGGCCCGACGCCTCAGCCGCTTCCTGGGACTTCTTTCGTCGGTTCACGAAGAGCGGCGGACCGGGGCGTGGTTGCGCCGGGGAATAGGGCGCAACCTGAAAGCCATGTCGGAGACCGCACGCTGTCGCCGTGTGGTGCATCACCGCGACGGGACCGTTCGGTGATGCACCACACGGCGGACGCGGGAGTGTCGTGATGCGGTTCGCGGGATCGGAAGGCGTTGCGGGACAGTATCGAACGGGGCAGGCGGATGGGTGGTGCGTAGCGTTGCGTACCGGTGGGAACGGGGTGGGAGTGCGCCGCGCGATGGGTGTACGGCCCTGGGGGATATGAAACGGGCAGCGCCACATGACGGCGGATCGGGGCGAGTCGCGGGACCTGTGCCGATCAGGTGCGTAGTGCGTCGAGGACGAGGTCGGCGTACCGGCGCCACTGCCCCGGGTCCCGGATTCCGAGGTCTCTCAGGGTGTGCGCATAGCCGCCGACGAGGACCCGAATGTCTTGCGCGGTCGTGTCGGGGCGAAGACGGCCCTGTCGTTGAGCAGTGGTGATGATCTTGGTGAGTAGATCGGTGGTGTGGTCGCGGTCGCTGGGTTGCAGGATCCGGTGGAGGGTTTCGGCGAAGGAACGATCGGTGGCCAGCTTGTCGGACAGATCCCGTAGGAGGTTTTGCAGAGCGTTGATCGCGTCATCGACGGTGCTCGCTTGCTCGATGCGCTCGGTCAACCAGGTCAGGTGGCGGCGCGCTATGGCGTCGACGAGGTCGGCGCGAGTGGGATAGCTGCGGTAGACGGTGGCTTTGCCGACGCCGGCGAGTACTGCGATCTCCGATACGGTAGCCTCCATGCCACGTCCGGCGAACACGGCGAGAGCGGCCACGGTGACCTTTTCGTGGTTGCGGCGGGCGTCAGCTCTGCGCTCGGACCAATCCTTGTTGTCGGGCTGATGTGCTGGGGGCATGCAGATGAGTCCTGACAAGTCGTGCGGATACGCTGGGAGCTTGCGGATCGGTGTGTTCTGCCTGCCGAAGGGGTGCGCACGACCGACCTTGGTTTGCTCGACCGTGATGCGGTGTGCGGCAACCGTGGATGGCGGCTCCAATTAACTCGGAGCACCTCGGTGGCAGTATGTCCGACCGAAGCATGGGGGGCGGCTCGATCTCGTCGACAAGTATCCGACGCGGCGAGGAAAGTACTGGCGCAGCGCGTGCCGCGGCCGTCGAGTGGAACGGAAAAGGGCTGCTACCGTGCATTGTTCACATGTACCGCAGCAGCCCCTCCGGCGCCGAGCGTGATGGCCGCTCGTCGCCACGGTGGCAGGAACGAGGGTTCAGCCGCGAGGGAGACTGAACAGCGACTGGGGGAGAGTGACCTTCCGGAAGCCGGACAGACTTCCATCCTTCGCCGGGGTGGCAACGATGCCGTCACTGCCGCAGAGGTTCGGCGAGAGCGGGAGCTGCTGGCCGTTGCACTGGTAAGTGATGCCGGCGCCGAGTGGCAGCGGCAGAGGGGGAGCCGACTTGACGCCTTCCACAACGCTTGCCGGTGTCACATCGGTGACCTTCGAGGCGTTCAGGGCCTGAAGCAATGCCAGTGTCGGCTGCCAGCCGTATCCGGCCGTCGGCCCGAACTTTCCGTTGTCACCGTACTTCGCCAACGCCGCGATGAAGATCTTCGAGTCGGCCGCTTCGGGATCGTAGCTACCGGACGTCGATACCTGCATTCCCTCGTACCCGTTGGGGATCGAGTTGCCCGTACCAACCGTGATGCAGCGGTCCGGGATGGAGATGGCGGCTTTCGGGGCAAGCGTGCGAATGGCGCGCAGGCTGCTCACACAGAACGCGTCGGAACCCAGAACCATGAACTGACCGGTGTCGCCGGCCGCGGTGCTGATCTGAGGTGTCATATCGGCGGTACCGGGCGGAATCGCCACGACCTGGGCACTCACGCCGGCATTGCCGTAGACGATTTTACCGAGCCCTTCCGCCGCGCCCTGGATATTCGGGAGCGCGGCCGCGATCACCGCCGACTTTTTCGCGCCGACCTCTTGGGCCTGGACCGCCGAGATGCCGAAGAGTGACATTCCGTTGTAGAAGCCGAATACACCGGGGGTGCTGAGAGCCTTTTGAGTCACCCCGCCGAACATGAAGAGTGGAATCTTGGCTGCGGCGAGCGTATCGACAACGCTGTCGATGTGGGTCAATCCGCCGACGACGACGGCTGACACCCTGGCCTGCACCATCTGATTGGCGCAGTCGGTAGTGCCGGCCGAAGTGGCCGATGCGGTACAAGACTTCAAGTCGATGGTGTGTCCGTTGACGCCGCCGAGGTAGTTGTTGGCGTAGCCGACCGCAGCGCGAGCGCCGAGCAGCTCATCGCTCGTATCCGCGATCTGGGACTTGCCATCGAGTATGAAGCCGATGGTAACCGGGCTCTCGGTGGCTTTGTTCGGTGTGCCCAAGGACGTTTCGTCCGCCGTGGGCGCTGTCGACGACGTGCTGTCGTCCGAGCTACACGCCGACATCGTCACGGTCAGCATCACCGACAAGGTGGCCATGGTCGCCACGAGTCGGCTTCTTCTTGTTATATACATTCTTACTCCTGAGCAGTGCTGAATCATCGTCATGATCGACTGATCTCGACGCCGTATCAGCCTTGAATAGCGAAACCGATCAAAGCGTTCGGTCGCATCTGGAACCATTTTTCGATCGGCCGTCCAGTGGCCGAAGTCCTCGACGATATCGAATTTTCTTGTCTCGACCGCGTATAGGTAGATGTCAGAAATTGTCGCCTGTGCTCAAATAGGCAGCCTCTATACGTTCTCGGTCCCGGGCGAGTTCATGTGCGGGACCTCTCAGTCTCACGGATCCGTGGACCAGCACGATGGCCTCGTCGGCGACTTCGAGTGCCAACTCCACATGTTGTTCCACCAAGATGACGACCGCTCGGGTCTCGTCGGCGATCCGCCGGACGACCGGTAGGAGGTCGTCGACGATGACGGGGGCGAGCCCCATGCTCATCTCATCGATCAGCAAGACTCTCGGCTGCTGGACGAGTGCGCGGGCGACAGCGAGCATCTGCTGTTCGCCGCCGGACAGTTGGCCTGCGGCGACTTTCAGTCGGTCGCGCAGCGCCGGAAACATGTCCATCATCTCGTCCAGTTGCGGCGCTCCGCTCTTGCGGGCGATCTGGATATTCTCTCGCACCGTCGATCTGGTGAACAACGCCCGGTCGTCCGGCACGAGCACTATTCCGCGCTTGTTCATCTCGATCGGTTTTCCGCTACGGAGCGGCTTTCCGTCGAGTGCGATGTCTCCGGCACATCGGGGCAGTATTCCCGCAATAGTGTTGAGCAGCGTCGATTTGCCGGCGCCATTCGGGCCCAGAATGGCCAGCACGACACCCTCGCGCAATGACACATCGATATCACGTGCCACGACGACTGGGCCATGACCGACGGCTAGACCGCGGCATTCCAGAACCGCTGACACTTCTGGGCCTTGGTGCTCCCGAGTTGCCTCTGTCAGATCAACCATTCGCCATAGCCTCCCTTCCGAGATATGCCTGCGCCACAACCGGATTCGCTCGGGTTTCCGCGGGTGTGCCGGATGCGATGACTTCGCCGAAGTTCAACACGTGAATCGTGTCGCAGATGTTGAGTACGAGATCCATGTCGTGGTCGACCAGCAGAATGGTCACGCCGCTGTCGACGATCGGGCGCAGTCGCTCTCCGAGCCAACGACTCTCGGAGCTGTCCAGGCCGCCTGCCGGTTCATCGAGCAAGAGCACGGTGGGCTCGCCGACAAGAGCTCGGGCGATGGACACCAATTGTCGCTGTCCCTGTGAGAGTTCGCCTGCGGGTCGGGCGCCGAACTCGGCGATCTCGAGCAGGTCGAGAATCGCGTCCACCGAAGTCGGGCCGTTCCCGGCCCCGGTGCTTCGATCGCGTGCGGCCGCAGCGGTACGACCGACCTTGACATTCTCGTAGACGCTCAGATCGTCGTAGAGTTCGATGGCTTGAAAGGTTCTTCCGAGACCTGCGCGGATTCGGCGGTGCGGTGCCAGCGCTGACAGCGCGCTTCCTCGGAGTGCGACAACTCCGCTCGCTGTCGCGAATCCGCAGATCGCGTCCATCACGGTCGTCTTACCTGCCCCGTTGGGGCCGATGAGACCGACGAGAGTGCCCTTCGTCAGAGTCAGATCGACGTCCTTGACCGCCTGGACCCCTCCGTAGTGAACCGACAGGCCCTTGATCTGGAGGACGACTTCGCCGGTGTCACTCGCACCGGGGTGCCAGGGAGCCGGCGTCGATCGCGCGGCAACTTCTTCCGGTCCGATGGTCTCGGCGGACGGCGCATCCGCCTTTCGGTGGATGCTTCGGTTCGCACGGAACCGTGCGAGCAGTGCGTGACCCGGTCCGACGATTCCTTCGGGATTGAAGATCACGGTTATCACCAGAAGGATGCCGGAGATGGCGGTGAACCAATTGCCCGTCAGCCCGAGTTCGTCGGTCACGATGAACAGCAGGCCGCTCGCTGCCATGAAGCCCGCGAGGATGCCACCGGCAATTGAGGTGGCACCGGCGATGTAGACCGTGGCGAACAGTCCGAGCGAGGCCATCGCCCCGAACGATTCCGAGCTCACCGTCTGTTGTTGGTACGCCAGCATCGAACCGCCGAGACCCGCGATGAAAGCGCCGATGCCGAAGGCGAGGATTTTGACCCGGATGACGCTGACGCCTGCGGCCGCCGCCGACCGCTCGTTCGCGCGCACAGCGAGCATCTCCGATCCGAGGCGGCTGCGTCGGAGTATCGCTACCCCGATCGCGACCGCGACGAGTACGAGCAAGCACAACAGTCCGAAGGTCACTCGCGGGTAGGCGACACCCGCACCGATACTCAGATCCCGACCGAAGATTTCGGGCTTCGGGATCGACTCACCTTTGGGGTCGACGAAGTCGGTGTTGCGGAACCACAGCGCCTCCACGGTGAACGCCATCGCCAGCGTCACCACGGCAACGAACAGCCCTCTTATGCGCAGGGCAGGCAGGCCGATGGCGACCCCCAACACCGCGGCGCACAGCGCGGCGACCAACGGGGCGAAAGGGAACGGGATGTGGAGTGACGTGGTGATCGGTCCGACGAGAAAGCCTGCCACACCGCCCATCGTCAACTGGGCCAGCGATACCTGCCCCGCGTAGCCGGTGACCACGACACTGGACAACGCGATGATGGCCATGATGAGACTCACGATGAGTCCGGTGCGGAGCCGGTCGTCGAGTACGACCACCGCCACGGCGGCAACCACGGTCGCCACTGCCGCGCTGCTGTAGAGGCGTTGCGGACGATGTGCGCGTCCGAGCGTCTGCAGGATTATCTCGCCGCGGCTGGGAAGTGGCTTGGCCCGGATCAGCAGCGCGACGAGAATCAGAATGAGCGGTACCAGCTCCGGCAATCCGGACGAGGGAAGGGAGTCGTATATCGACTGCAGGTATTGAGCTTCCGATTGCAACGCGCCGATGGCCAGCCCGGCCACTACAGCGACGATCACGTACTCGAATCGAGCCACGATGGCGGCGGCCAAGGCGGGCACGATGAACAGCGTGTAGGCGATCGGTTGGAGCGGCACTATGGGAGCGATCAAGATGCCCGCGAGTCCCGCGACAGCGGAGGAGAGCATCCAGTTGTAGGCGGCTACGCGATCGGGAGACAAACCACTCACGTAGGCGCCGCGCTCGGTTTCGGCGGATGCGCGCGTCGCGAGCCCGAACTTGGTGAATCGGAACACCAGGGCCAACAGTATGGACAGGACGACCATCGTCACCGCGAAGTACACGCGGTCCGCTGATATCGACAGCGAACCCGACTGCCACAGGTCGATCGGGAATATCGGTTCGACGACCACCGAGGTGGTTCCCGCCCGCTCGGCTACCAAGGCGGTCATGGCGAGGGATATACCGACCGCCGCAGTCGCGCGCGCGACCAGGGGCGATGACCTCAAGGGGCGGAAGACCAGCAGATACAGCACCAGTCCCAATGCCGTTGCCATGAGGAGCGAGATGACCATGGCGGGCCACATGCCCAGCGGGCCACCGAGATGGATTCGCCTGGGAAGGCCGGGGACCAGCACCAGTAGGTCGCCTTGGCGGAGGTTCGCGTACATGTAGGCGGCGAACAAAGCGATCGTGGCGGACGCGAAATTCAGTACCCCGGAACTCCGGTACGTGAGCACCACTGCCAGCGCCAACGCGCCGAACACTGCTCCGTTTCCCAATCCGAGTAGCAAAAACGCCGAGTGTTGCATGTCTACGTTGACTCCACTCCAAGTTGATTCGGCGAATGCCGGACGCGCAGCCGGTGCGATGGGCCGTGCGGGAAAGTTTCAGCCCCACTGCCGTGGGGTGTGAGGTTGGTATCTACTTCGCCGTCGCCCGAGTCGTGATGTCACGTCGTAGCACGAACTTCTGGATCTTGCCGCTGGCTGTCCGAGGGAAGTCCTGCACCTCGTGCACTTCTTCCGGCCACTTCTGTTTGGCGAGGCCGGTTTCGGCGAAGTGCGCGCGCAGTTCATCCATCGTCGGCAGGTCGTACCCCGGTTTCAGCCGTAGGACAGCTGCCGCGTGTTCACCGAGGCGTGCGTCGGGCGCCGCGACCACGGCTGCTTCCGCGACACCGGTCATCGCCAGCAGCACCTCTTCGACTTCGAGTGCGCTGATGTTCTCCCCGCCTCGAATGATGAAGTCCGCCTTACGATCACTGATCGTGAGGTAGCCGTCCTCGCCGAGGACCCCGATATCGCCGGTGTGGTACCAGCCCTGCTGATCGAAGGCGGCGGCGGTCAGCGCGGGATCTGTGTACCCGAGGCACAGATCAGGGCCGCGGCTGAGGATCTCCCCGTCTTCACCCAGTCTGATCTCGACGCCCGACATCGCGTTGCCGTCGGTGTAGAGCCGTTCCTTCTCGGGCGCGGTGTAGGCCGACCCGGTGATCGAGGGATGCTCGGTACTTCCGTAAGCGCGATAGGGAGTGATCCCGAGACGCGCCAGTCGCTCGGTCACTGTGGCCGGAACGGCCGAGCCGCCCATGGGCGCGTACCGGATGTGCGCCAGGTGTTCGTCGGAGAAGTCGGGATGATCGATCAGACTGGTGAAATAGAAGGGGACGCCGCCGCCGACGGTGAGTCCTTCGTCGGCTATCAGGGAAAGCACCTTCTCGGTGCTCCACGTGTCGAGCAGGTGCACCGGTGTCCCGTTGAGAAGCGGGATCAAGAACGCGTTGATCATGCCGATGAAATGCCCTACCGGCGCGACGGTGAGTTGCGTGCCCATATCGGGCGGAATGCTGTCCGCGAGCTGGCGGGCCTCACATCCGAGTGAGCGATGGCTGTGAACGACGCCTTTGGGGTTGCTGGTGGTGCCGGAAGTGAACGCGATCAACGCCGGCGACGCGGGGTCGACCGACGCTGTGCCCGACATCTCCGTCGTATCGAGCAGGTCATCGAAGTCGCGCCCCACCACGGCGACGACGGGCACGTCCGCGCACAGATCGGCGTGGAACTCCAACTGCCCGAATCCTTCGGCGGTGATGAAGACTTTCGGATCGACGGCTCCGATGATGTAGGCGAGTTCCTTGCGCCGGTAGATGTGGACAACCGGTACGACCACCGCTCCCAGCAACGCGGATGCCCAGAAGACCGCTGCCGCCTCGATCCAGTTGGGAAGCTGGAACGCCACCACATCGCCGGACCCGACCCCTCGCGCCCGCAAGCCACCGGCGAGTCTGCGGGCCATCCGTTCGACGTCGCGGAATGTGCCCGACCACGGACGCAACTCCGAGTGCACCCGGAACTGCTCGTCAGGAGCCGCGGTCAACCCGCGGACCACCAGGTCGCCGATGCCGTCGCCGGTCCACCAGCCCTCCGCTTCATAGCGGGTGACCAACTCAGTGGGAATGGTTCGCATGTTACTTCCTGGTCGTGTCGAGCCGAGACGATCCGGCTCGAGAGGAGTTGTCCGATTGGGGAGGCGCCGCGTCGGCCCTGCTCCGTGGGGGCGAGAAGGGACTGTGCTCATCTGGATTCGCCCTTCTCGCAGTCGAACTGCCGTCGAACGCGGCGAGGCAGAACGCCCATAGCTGGTCGGAGGTCTGCTCGAGGCGTGTTTCCGGTGCGGCGTAGGAGTAGTGGTGGAATACCGCCATGACGAGTTGCATCGCGAACCAGGAGGCCTGGCGCGGGTCGGTTGTCCGCAGTAGGCCCTCGGCGGTGGCTTGTCGTAGTTCGCGTTCGATGAGATCGGCGAAGAGCTGATCGGCTTCGGACATCTCCTCGGGAAAGATCTGGTGGAGTCGCCAGTGTTCGGCGGTCATGAACCGCGCCCAGCTCTGCTCCTCGGCGCGCGAAGACTCACCCAGCGAGTCGACCGTGGCGGTCACGTAGAAGTGGATGCGTGACAGCGGGTCGGATAGCTCGCGTGCTGCTGCTTCGATGCGCTGTGTCTGTTCGGCGAGGATGCTTTCGAAGACCGCGAGCAGCAGTTGGTCCTTGCTGGCGAAGTACCGATAGAACGTCTTCAGCGTCACCCCGGCTCCGGTAGCCAGTTCCCGGGTGGTGAAGGAGACGCCTTTGACCTGTATCAGTCGGCGGGCACCGTGGACGATAGCCATCGCTCGCTCGGTACTGCGATCTCGGGACTTCTGGACCGAAGGTGGACGCGCGGCGGCCCGCTCGGTCGAGGCTTCGGCCGAGCCCGCGAGCATGTCATGACGCACGGCCCCTCGGGCCGGAGTCGGCCCGAGGTGAGGAGTGCCGGTGGTTGCGGTCAATCGCGCTGTCCTTTCTCTTCCGCTCACTCTCGTCGCCCGCGAGTACTGGCGACGAGAGTGGGGAGCGGGCTCACCTTCGGCTGGGATCACTCATGTCGGGCTGAGCACCACGATCGGGATGATTCGGTCGGTGCGGGTCTGATAGACGTCGTAGTTCGGCCAGTTCGCGGTGACAAGCGCCCAGAGCCGCGACCTCTCCTCGTTCGATGCCGTGCGCGCGACGGCGGGAATCCGCCGGTCCTTGACCTGGATCTCCACGCTCGGGTCGGCGACGAGATTCAGGTACCACGCTGGGTGTTTCGGCGAGCCGCCCGTCGAGGCCACCACGAGATAGTCGTCGCCATCGCGAGAGAAGATCAGTGCCGAGGTACGGGGCAGGTTCGACCGCCGCCCGTTCGTGGTGAGCAGCAGCGTCGAGACGCCGTTCCATTCGTAACCGACTTCGCCGTCGGTCTCTCGGTAGCGCGCCACATGGGCATCGCCGAGTAGCCCGAGTTCGGGTGGGCGGTAGTTCGCGGCGTTCACGTGTTCGCCTCCTCTTCTATGGCGTTCGTCATCCGAAGAGCACGGGTATCTCGGTGGCGCCGCGCTCGTACATGCCGATCAGGCGCGGTGGCTCTAGGTCCGGATCGAGACGCAGATTCGGCAGCCGCTCCAGTAGCGCTGCGATTCCGGTCCGCATCTCGGCTTTGGCGACGTGCATGCCGAGGCAGGTGTGTACGCCGCCGCCGAAGGCGAGCGAGGGCTGCAGCGGGCGGTCGATATCGAATTGATCCGGGTTCTCCCAGCGTTCCGGGTCTCGGTTGGCGGCGCCTATACAGATATGCAGCACCGAACCGGCCGGCATGTGCACACCGTGGTAATCGACGTCCTGAGTCACGAAGCGTGAGAACATCGGGTCGGTCGGTGCCCATCGCAACGACTCTTCGATCGTCGGCCGGAGCAGGTCGGGGTTCTCTCGCACCTGTTCCAGCAATGCGGGGCGCTGCAACAGCGCCGTGAGGACGATGCCCATCTGCTTCCAGGTTGTCCCCGACCCGGCCATCAGCAACAGCACCGAGAAGGAATAGATCTCGGCATCGGTGAGCCGTTGTTTGCTGCCGTCCGGGTTAGCGAGTTCGGCGTTGACGAGGACGCTGATGAGGTCGTCTCCCGGCGATTCCCTGCGGGCAGCCACGATCGGCTCCAGGATCTGCACGATCTCCTCGGGGCGCCTGTTCATCACCGCGCGCACGTCGAGTGCCTGCTCGACCGATATTCCGAAACTGCTGGTGATCGTGAGTACCGGAATGGCGGCGCAGAAGTCAACGTTCAACTCGGCGTGCCCGTCATCGATGAAGCTGTCGATCAGCAAGCCGACGGATTCCTCGATCCAGTTGAGGATCCACCACTGCGCCTTCTTCGGTATGAACGAAGGCTGAACCAGAGCTCGGAAGCGCCGATGTTGCTCGCCATCCATGGAGAGCATGCTGTTGAGGGCGGCGACTTTGCCATTGTTGACGTCGACCGGGGTCAGTGACGAGGCGAACAACTCGGGGGTGCGGTACGCGGCGGCGCACGCCTCGTAACTGAACGCGGAGAAGTGCGGTCGGTCGGGATGCGGCAAGCCCTGGAAGAACGCGGGCCCGGAATAGCCGGTCAGCTCGTGAACGGTCCCCGCGTGAACCGGGGCCTGCTCGCGCAATTCGTGCCAGACCGGGTTGGGATCGTCCTCGTAGCCGCCGCCCATTTTGGCCATGTACGAGCCCCGCAGGTCGAACAGTTCGCGGACACGATCCCGGTCGAGTAGGTACTTGGTGCTCATAGTCTCACTTCGCCACGTAGCCGCCGTCGACCGGAAGAAGCACTCCGGTGACGTTGGCGGCATGGTCGGATACCAGATAGAGGGCGGCCTCGGCGCAGTCCTCGGCTGTGATCGCCTTGCCGAGTGGATGGTTCGCCTCGGTGTGCTTCACCAGCTGATCTCGGGCCTCGGGACTGTCACCGAGTCCGCCCGCGGCCATGAAGTTGGTGAAAGGCATGCCAGCCGGACAGATCGCGTTGGCTCGAATACCGAATGGCGCGCCTTCGATCGCGATCGCCTTGGTGAGCTGGTGTACGGCGCCCTTCGTGGCGCCGTACACCGTCCCGCCCCACGCGACCAGTCCCGCCACGGATCCGGTGTTGAGAATGACGCCGCCGCCGCCCTGCTTCTTGAATTGGACGACAGCGTGCTTGCAACCGTTGAAGACGCCACCGAAATTGACCGCGGTCAAACGCTGGAAATCCTCGGCCGTGTGATCTTCGAGCTTGTCGCCGAGACGCGGTGTCGGGATACCGACGTTGTTGAAGATGATGTCGAGTCGGCCGAAGTGCTCGACGACGGCCGACACCGCCGCGGCGGCATCGGCTTCGTCGGAGACATCACATTTGACGGCGACGGCGATACCGCCGGCCGATTCGATCGCGCGCACCGTTTCCTTCGCACCCTCGAGTCGGATGTCGGCGCACACCACTCGAGCGCCTTCACCGGAGAATCGCAGCGCTGTGGCGGCACCGACACCTCCGCCCGCGCCCATCACGAGGGCGCTCTTGTTCTGGAGCAGCGTCGTCACGTCAGGCTCCCGCGCGAGTAGGAGGCACCGCGGGGGTGAACCGGAACAGCTTTTCGGCGTTGCCGCGCAGGATCTTGTACTGCGTCGCCTCCGGCAGATGCGCGATCTGCTTCTTGGCGACCTCGATGCAGTTCGGCCACGTGGAATCCGAATGCGGATAGTCGGTTTCGATCATGATGTTGTTCTCACCGATGACATCGATGGCGGCGATCCCGGACTCGTCCTCGATGAAGCAACCGAACACGTGGTCACGGAAGCGCTGACGCAGATCGATGTCCATCGGGACATCGGAAGCGGCGTGACCTTCGTAGGTGACGCCACGGGCCGCCCAGAACCGCTGCTTGTTGTAGACCTGCTCGGCACGCTCGAGGAAGTATGGAATCCAGCCGATATTGCCCTCGGAGAGAGCGATCTTCAGGTTGGGCAGTTTCGCGAAGTGATCACTGAACAGCCACTGGAGCATGGTGCCCGAGGTGCGGGTGGCACCCCAGGCGAGATTCGCCATGAACGGGGCGTCGGAGGCGATGTTGGGCAATGTCGAGGACGAACCGACATGCATGCACACCACGAGTTCGTTGTCGGAGGCGGCCTGGAGCACCGGATCCCAGTATCGGTTGGGGTCGTTGATGGTCGGAAGACCCAGCGGCTCGAAATTCTCCGAGAAGGCCAGACCCCGAGCGCCTTTCGCCGCAGTCCGTTCGATCTCGGTGACGGCCAACGTCGTATCCCACAACGGCATGATCACCAGCGGGATGAAGCGACCCGGCGCGGATCCGCACCACTCGTCGATCATCCAGTCGTTGTATGCCTGCACGCAGCGCAGCGCCAGATCCTTGTCCTGCGCTTCGTAGAAGATCTGACCGCAGAAGCGGGGAAACGACGGAAAGCTGAGCGAGGCAAGGATTCCGGCCTCGTTCATATCCTCGACGCGCGCGGCGGCGTCGTAGCAGCCGGGGCGCATCTCCGCGTAGGTCACCGCCTCCGGGCTGAACTCCTCGGCGCTCTTGCCCACCACCGCGCTCAGACCGTTGGTCGGGACGGACCTGTTCTCGTAGACCCACGTCTCGGCGTCGCCGTCACGTACCAGCTTGGGCGCCCGATCCCGATCGTTCGCCGCGATCCGGTCCTGCCATACGTTCGGCGGTTCGAGCACGTGGTCGTCCACAGAGATCAACCAGTCGAGATCGTATTCGGTCGATGTCATAGCTGTTCCTTTCTGGGGAAGTCGACTCAGTCGAGTGAGCCGATCGAGAGGTGCTTGAGTTCCTGGAATGCGCGGATGCCTTCGACTCCACGCTCGCGGCCGAGACCGCTCTGCTTGTATCCGCCACTCGGCGCGTAGGCGCTGAACATGCCGGTGTTGACGTTCACCGCACCGGTACGCAGCCGTCGCGCGACGGCCGTGGCCGCCGCGATATCGGCGCTGTAGACCTGCCCGGACAACCCGTAGGCACTGTCGTTGGCTATCCGCACGGCCTCGTCGAGGTCGCGGTAACCCAGTACCGCGATCACCGGGCCGAAGATCTCTTCCTGGGCTGCCGGGTTGGAGTTGTCGGGCAGGTCGAGGACCGTGGGCTCGAAATAGTAGCCACGGTCGAGCCCGGCGGGTCGTCCGCCTCCGACGACAGTCTTACCGCCGTGTTCCTCGGCCAAGGCGACGAACCGGTGGCAACGCTCGCGTTGGTCGGCACTGATCACCGGCCCGAAGGTGCTCGACGGATCGGTAGGGGCACCGACGGTGAGTGCGGAGTAGGCCTGGGCCACGGTCGCGAGGACCTCGGCCTTGCTGTCCTGGGGCACGATCATCCGAGTTGCCGCGACGCAGGCCTGACCGGCCGTGGCGGCGACGACGGCGATGGCGCCTGCCGCGACCTTCGAGACGGCGTCGGGCAGGTAGATCTGTGCCGACTTGCCGCCGAGTTCCAGGGCCACGTGCTTGATGGTCGGGGCAGCCTGGGCAAGAATCTGTCGGCCGACGACGGTGGACCCGGTGAACGAGACCATATCGACGCCGGGGTGGCCGGTGAGCAACTCGGCGCCGGCGGCGTCGGCTTCGACGACCACGCTGAACACGCCGGGGGGCAATCCTGCCGCGTCCGCCGCGGCGCCGAAGATCAGCGAGGACAGCGGGGTCAGTGGGCTGGGGCGCAGGATCACCGAGTTCCCGGCCATCAGCGCCGGGATGATCTTCTGCAGCGCCATCAGGACGGCGGCGTTGTACGGGGTGATCGCGACCACGACCCCGACCGGTTCGTAGCGTCGGACGCTCAACTTCACGCCGCTGCGGACCAGTTCGTCGACGGGGATCTCGTTGACCTGTTCGTGGGGTGTCGAAAGGTAGAGGTCGATGGTCGCGCGGGCGAGCGGTATGCCTGCTCGCAGTTGGGCGTACTCGGCGAACGTCTTCGGCTGGCCCGCTTCGGCGACCATTGTCGCCACCAGTTCCGGACCGGACGCCTCGACATGGTCGAGGAAGGTCGACAGGACCTTCGCGCGTTCGGGCGCGGGGACATCCGCCCACACCCCCTGGTCGAAGCTGCGTCGCGCTTCGATGACCGCCCGCTCCACTTCGGCGAGAGGGGTCGCGAAGACCTCGGCGATGTGAGTTTCATCGGCCGGGTTCTCCACGGCGAAGGTCTCTTCGCCCTCTATCCAGGTTCCGGCGACATACGAGCGCCGTTCGGCAATGATCTGGACCACGAACTCGCCTCCTTCCTGCCGCGAGGCAGTGTTGTACACAGTCATGAACGAGCCTTCGGGGTCGACGAAGGCAGAGAGCTGTAAGCGACGGCACCGCCGAAATGCGGCGATGAGTGACAGGCGACACCCACGGTCACGTTCTCGCGCTGGCGATCACCTGCTCGGCCGGACAACTGCAGATAACACTCGAGCATCTGGGGAATGCCGTGCATGCGGCCGTTGCCGAGCGCGCCACCTCCCGACAGCACCGGGAGAGCGCCGGGCAGGTCGCTGTCGATTCCGCCGTCTTGTACGAAACGGTGCGCCTCTCCTTCCGGGCAGAGACCGAGAGCTTCGAGCCAGAAGTAGACGAAGGGCGAGAAGCCGTCGTAGACCTGGGGCAAGTCGACCTCACCCGATGACAATCCGGTGTTCTCCCACAGTCGGCGTACCGTTTCGCGGCCACCGGCCATGATGTCGTCCAAGGGCCAATGCAGTGGAAGACGTCGGGGGGCTGGTGGGCTGGTGGCGTATCCGGCGACATAGACGGGGGAGTGGGCCAGGTCTCGTGCGCGTTCGGCCGAGGTGAGGACGAAGGCCGCGACACCGTCGACCGGGATGTCGCAATCGAAGCGGCCGACCGGATCGCTGATCATGGGTGCGGCGAGGTACTCCTCGGGGGTCAGCGGCCGGTCGTTCCAGTACGACCAGGGGATTCTGGCCCCGTTCTTGCGAGCCTCGACGACCACCGCCGCCATCGCGTCCCGGTCGGCTCCATAGCGTTGGAGATATTCGTTGTAGGGCAGCGCGATCATGGCAAGCGGTCCGAAGAAGCCCTGCGGCGCTGTCCACTGTTGGCTGCCTCGAGCTGATTGCATCGGGTTCTCGTGATAGCGGCCGGCCGGATTGTGCAATGCGCGGTGCACCAACACGTAATCCGCGGCGCCGCTGGCGATCGCGTTGACCGCGAGGGCCACCGTGCCGGGAATCTGGCCGATGCCCTGGAAGCCCGAGATATAGCGGGGAGAGATTCCGAGGTGCTCGGCCAGCCAATTGGCCGACACCGTGCTCACACCGTCTTCGATGGTGTGAGCACCCGCGGTGGGGAACAGGCCCGCGGTGACGAAACCGTCTATGTCTTTCGTTCGGAGCCCGGCATCGCTGATCGCCGCGCGAGCGACATCGACTGCCAACGCGCCCAGAGGGCGCCCGGCATGCCGCACCACCGTGCTGTGGCCGTAACCGACGATCGCGACCTCTCGGCTCGCAAGGAAGCGAGGGCTCATTGCTCACCGGTGAGTTCGAAAGCCGGGATACCGACTCCGGGAGCGATGTCCTCGAACGCCACCGTCACCGCGTCGCCGAGTTTCAGAGGCGTGTCCGGACCATCGAGAAGCCTGCCTATCAGCCGTAGCTCGGCCTGCTCGATCAACTCCACATCGACGAGCACGAAAGGCGCGTCGTCGGCGAATCCGGGCAGAAACGATTGACGGATGACGGTCCACGACCGCACATGACCACGGCCGCTCACCGGTTCGAAAACGAAGCAGGGATCGGTTGTGCCGCACTGCGGACAGATGTGGTCGGGTGGGGTGGCGAACGAAGCGCAGCGCGAACACCGGGCGACTTTCAGTATGTGCTCGGCAGCCGCGGTCCAGTAGGGGGCCGACTGTTCATCAGGGACGGGTAGAGGGCGGGTTACTGTCACGGGATGACCCCGGCGTCCTTGAACTCGCCGATCTGTTCCCAGGTGTAGCCGAGTTCGAGCAGTACTTCCTCGCTGTGTTCGCTGTGCTCGGGTGCCCGACGGAGAACGGGCGGTCGCTCGTCGAACTGCACGGGAACGGTTGGTAGCGAGTACGACGTGCCGTCCTCGAGTACCACCTCGCCGATGTAGTCATTGGCGAGAACCTGGGGGTCGGTGAGTAGTTCCTCGATTGCCTGCACGGGCGCCCAAGGGGCATCGATCCCGGCCAGCAGTTCTTTCCACTCCGCGAAAGTTCGCTTCGCGAACTCGGATTCGAGTTCATCGACACACGCTCCGCAATTCTCGCCACGAGCCCGCAGGTCCACGAATCGCGGGTCCGATACCAGGTCTTCGCGCTCCATCAGCTTGCAGAAATCGGCCCAATAGCGGTCGGACTGGAGGAACACCAGTTGTATATGACGCGCGTCCTTCGTCCTGTACGTGCCCACGAGTGGGTTGACAGAGCCACCGCGGCCCGAGATTCCGCGTGGTTGGCTTCCGGCCAGCGCGGAGAGCACGTCCGAGGACAGGGTCCACATGGCCGTGGCGAGCAGCGATACGTCGACAACGGAACCCTGGCCGGTACGCTCCCGCCGCAGCAGCGCGGCGGCCAGTCCGAACCCGAGGGCCATCGCACCGTTGCGATCGCCCATCGCGCCACGCGGTGACACCGGATAGTCCTGCTCCGGCGAGGTCATGACATGGGCCATTCCGCCTTGGGCCCAAGAGGCGGAGGAGTCGTAACCCGGCCGGTCGGCGCCGGGTCCGCGGACTCCGAAACCGTGCCCGCGGGCGTAGACCAGTTTGGGGAAACGCGCGACGAGGGTTTCGGCGTCGAGCCCGAGACGGCGCAACGCGCCGGGCCGGAAACTCGTCAGGAAGACGTCCGCCGTCTCGAGAAGGTGGTCGAGTACCTTCCTGCCCGCATCACTACGCAGATCCAGGGCAATTGAACGCTTCCCACGGTTGGCCAGGGCCAGAGACAGATTTACTCCTCTTCCGTCCGTCCCGATGCCCTGGGTGGCCAGGCCCCGATAGGGATCGCCATCGGGGTGTTCTACGCGGACGACGTCCGCGCCCCAGTCCGCCAGGAGTGCGCCGGCGACGGGCACGAACACCCATTGCGCGAGTTCTACGACCCTTAGCCCAGTAAAAGCTTCGGCGACCAACCTGTGACCTCCCATACAGCGAAAGACTGTAGTGCTGTCGCTCACAGTAGAACATGACTGGACTTTTGGGTACCTTTTGATTCTACATTTTTTTATGGTCCTTGAAAATCCCTGCACTGCAAGGGGTTTACGGTCGATTGTGGGAATCGGTGGCCTGCTGCGAGCCACCTGTCGCGTCGACTCGAGGGATGTCGGTGCCGGTGTCCGAAGGCGCGCCCTCCGGACCTGAGCGGGGATCGTCGACTCGGGTGCCGGTCGACAGGCAACGGCCTTTCTTGAGGTGACCGCAGCTCAGTCGTGTCCGGGACGCTTCCGGCATTCCGTGACAAGAGGGGTGGCAGTCCGGCGTATCGAATGTGCGCACGCCGGACTCGAAGATGGTGGGCGCGACCTTTGTCGCATTGGTCAACGACGCTCGTGTCGACGGTCGACGTCGCTTCGTGTCATCGCCCGCGGCCTTCGGACCGGCCGATGATCATTACGTCTGACGTTCGAGTTCTGTCGAATCGGACCGAGGTCGAGGCCGCGGCGTCTTCCCGAGCCGTTCGACGCTGGCATTGAATCGGTTCAGCGACGCGGCCAGGCATGCGATGTCGTCGCTGCTCCACTCCTGGAGAACGATTCGGAGCGCCGAGATTCTTCGCTCGCGCTCGCATTCGAGACGGCGTATGCCAACGGCGGTGATGAGAAGCAAGCGCGCCCGCCCGCCTTCGGGATCGAGCGCGCGCACGATGAGGCCATCGCGGATCAACGCGTTGGTCCGGCGACTCATGGTGGAGATGTCGAATGCGAGCGCATCGCTCAACTCGCCCAAAGACATCGGTCCTTGCGCCCATATCCTGGTCAGCACGAGGTACGCGCTCCGATCGAGAGTGTTCTCGACCCGGTGACTGTCAGCGGTGAAGTCATGGTGTGACAGCATCATGCTCTCGTACTCGAGGTGCCGAATCGGTTCGGGACTCACGCTCGCACCTCATGTCCCGACGGTGGCTGGCCGAGACGGCGACGCGGACACACCGCGCCGGAGATCGACGCAGTGGGGCACATGCATCGCTGTCGGCACGGCGTCCATGACCGAGGCGCCGAGGACGATCGCGCGCATCATCAGTCCTGGAGCCGAAGGGCGGCGGTGGGGCACTGTGCCACGACTTGGGTCAGTCGGTCGCGGTCGGTCTGCGGGAGTTCGCCGGGTTTGATCGTGGCCAGACCGTTGTCGCCCACTTCGAAGACATCTTCGGCGAGGAACTCGCAAATACCGAGTCCGGCGCATTTGTTGTGATCGACTTCGACGTGCATCGGGATCCTTCGGTGTCGGGTGGCTGCTTCGATGCGAAACCGTTCGCGCGGCCGTGGCGGGATTCGATACGGTATCAGCAACAGTATATTGTTTCGCATCGGTCTTCGGCCGATGTTGCCTCGAGGAGGCGGGTGGCCCGGACCGTCAATCCTCTGTCTTTGCAGTGGAGTTGGATGCGGCATACTCGATAGATTGTGGCGCGTGGGGTTCTCGGACAGGAGCGCGAGGATTGCCACGTGGCAGTGAAGAGACCTTGTACTGTTGCTTCTACCGTATTGGATTACAGTTCAGGCTCGGTGAATTATACAGCTGTCGACGCAAAGACGCGCCCCAGGAAAAGGAATCAGCATTGAACGGGATTGCATACCTCGAGACGATCGGCATCCGTGAGGTGCCGTCGGACGAAGACCGGTCGGTGATCGAGTTGGAGATCACCGACGAACTGTTGAATCCGCACGGGGGTCTTCAAGGTGGACTCATCGCGACATTGATCGACGTCGCTGCGGGGCGGGCGGCAAGCAAATCTATCCCGGCGGACAGTAGTGTGGTGACGTCGGATGTCTCGATTCGATACCTGCGACCTGTCACGGGCGGCTCGGCCCAGGCGGTTGCGCGGATTCTGCGCGCAGGTAGGCGATCGGTGGCGGTCGGTGTAGAGGTCCTCGCTCATCCGACCGGCGAATTGGCGGCGGTCGCGACGCTGGGGCTGGTGGTCGTCGAACGCTCCTGACCGACGGCTCCCTGTCGCGACACGGCGACGAGTTGTTCGTTCGCGACAGATGCACTGCCCTTCCGGCCGATCGTGCCTGTCCTCGCTCGGCGGCGCGGTGAGCGTCGGCCGCTGCGGTGCGACCCCCACCCGGTCGACGGATTGCGGCAGCTCCTCGATCTCGCGGTGGATTCCTCGGTATGCTCGACCCAATTACGTTACGATTAGTTAAGTAATTGTGTTGGCGCCGACGCGGAGGAGTCGGCCCCGGATCAGGAGGCTCTCGTGGGTGATCGATTGAAGGGGCGGGTCGCCGTCGTCACCGGTGCCGGAAACGGCGTGGGGAAGGCGTGTGCTCTGTCGTTGGCGGCGGAGGGGGCGCGCATAGTCGTGAACGATCTCGGTACGAGCGCGGCGGGTGAGGGGAGGAGTTCTGCCGCGGCCGACGCGACTGTCGCCGAGATCCGCGGGGTGGGTGGCGAGGCGGTCGCCAACTATGATTCCGTCGCCGAACCGCAGGGCTGTGCCAACTTGGTGCAGGCAGCGGAGCGTGCTTTCGGCCAGGTCGATATCGTGCTGGCCAATGCTGGTGCGGTGATGCCGGGACAGATCGATGTATCCGACGAGCGGTACTACAAGTTGATGGATCTGTTCCTCGGTCAGAAGTTCTGGCTTTCGAGGCTGACTGTGCCGGGGATGGTCGAGCGGGGGTACGGACGGATCGTCGCGACGGCTTCGGAGGGTGCGCGGGGTGGAGTCGGCAACCCGCTCTTCGCTGCGGCGATGGGTGGGACGGTGTCGATGATGAAGGGTTTGGCGACCGAGCTGCGAGGGACCGGTGTCACGGCGAATGTCTTGGCACCGGGGGCCTCGACCCGGACATACGAACTGATGCTTCCCGAACTCGAGCGGGCGCACGCGGAGGGGCGGTTGAGCGATGAGATGTGGGCGCTCGCGAAGAAGGGTCCCGGGCCGGTCGAGCACGTGCCGCCCATCGTGACATGGCTGTGCACGAGCGAGGCTGCCGAGGTGAGTGGTCGTGTGTTCCATGCCGGCGGGGGGCGGATCAGCGTCTGGTCCGACTATGAAGATCTCAACACCATCTCGAAGGGTGACCCCTACGAAAACGCCCCATACAGCCTCGACGAGCTCGACGAGCTCGTGCCCGGTGCTGTCCTCGGCTGACACCGCTGGTGGGTGGGCCCCGGTTCGGTTGGATCCTCGACCATCGTCACCATAGGGTCACTCCATGCCTGCAGGACGCCCGCGCAGTGAGGCTGCGCGTCTCGCCATCCTCGCCGCCGCGCGCGAAGAGCTTTCCGAGCGCGGCTACGACAAACTCACGCTCGACCGTGTCGCTGCGAGGGCGGGGATATCGAAACCCACGGTGTATCGCTGGTATCGGTCGAAGAACGCGTTGGTGGCCGAGTGTTTGCTGCATGGTTACGTTCTGACCCCTGCCATCGTGACGCAGGATTTCGGGGATGTGCGGTCCGACACCATCGGATGGATGCGGGAGTTCGCGGCGATCGCGAGGGATCCCGACGCGGTCGGATTGATCCGGGCGGCTGTAGCGGCCGCAGCGGAGGATCGGGAAATCGCGCGAGGCTTCCAGCAGCAGATGAGCGCGATCGCCCACGACGGTCTCGCCGCACGCTTGCGTCGGGGGGTCGACGCGGGGCAGCTGCGTCCGGGTACGGCCACCGACGTCGTCGCCGAGATCATCGTCGGGGCGCTCGTCCATAGGTTGCTCACCTACGAGGAGGTCACCGAGGATTTCATCGGCCATCTGGCCGTGACGGTCCTCGTCGGTATCGAAGCGTCGCCGGGCACAGGGCATCTCGACGGTTCGCTCGCCGAATGATCCTGCAATGACGGGGTCGCAGCCCCTCGACGGGAAGAAACAGTGCCCTGCTCGGGGGCGGCAGTCCGGCCGACGGTACGCGATCGTGGGAATCGGCTGACGGCGTTCCCGGAGATCGGGATCATGCGAGTGAATTGATGTTCACTTCCATGCATACCTTGTGTGATCAATTGAATGAATATACTGTCAAAGTGATTCGGATCTCGGTGTCCGGGCTACGTCGTGCGGTGGTCAGGAGACTTCGAGGATGACCAGCGGGTAAAGACTGTTCAGATCGGAGTTCCTGATGAGTAAGAATCCCATCGCCCCATCCATCAAGAAATTTCCACCTCGGCAACGTCCGGACGGTGAACTCGTCGTCTGCCTGGGGGACAGTATTACGCACGGGCAAGTCAGCGCCGACTGGGTGACTGCGCTGATGCGCGCCGATCCGTCGCGAGCCTTCATCAATGCCGGGGTAGGCGGCGAGTTGGCGTGGAACATCTCTCGCCGCCTCGATGCCGTGATCGCGCTGCGCCCCGATGTCGTCACCCTGCTTGTCGGGACGAACGACGTCAGCGCGACGTTCAGTCCACAAGCCGAGCGGATGTATCGGCTTCTGCAACGTATCCCTCAGACTCCGAACCTCGCCTGGTACATCGAGAACGTCGATGTCATCCTGGGCCGCCTCAGTCGGGAAACGAGTGCCCGCGTCATCGTTCTCGACATTCCGCCCGTCGGCGAGGATGTGGACAGCGAGATCAACAAGAAGGTCCTCACCTACAACGCCGCGCTTCGACTGACCGCCGCCAAGTACGGAATCGAACCGCTTCCGCTGCGGGAGCGGCTGGTCGATCTGATTCCCGCAGTGCACGAGGTACCGAAGCTCGAGGTCAAGATCAGCAAGGTGATCAGCACCACGGGCCGAGCGAGCCTGGCCCATGCGTTCGGAAAGTCATGGGACCATATCTCGCGGAAGAACGGCTATGCGTTCACGATCGACGGAGTGCACCTCGCCGACAGAGGTGGACAGGTCGTCGAAGAACTCGTTCGGTCCAATCTGGTCTGACCTCAACGGATCCGCCGGCACGGATCGCGATGTGAGTGTGCCGGGTCGCGGTGATACCAACCAGCCACGCCCGATTCCGGCGTTTCGCGTCATATGAGTTCGCGGATCAGCTCGAGGCTGCCGAGTTCGCGTATCGCCCGACAACCCCGTTCCAGCATCGCCACCATCATCGCGTCACCCCTGCCCGTCGATGCCGAGAAGGCAGTGCCGAAGCTGGCGAGCATTGGAATCTGTAGCATGCCCAACCGGTAGTCGTGCCAACACTCGGACTCGTCGTACTCGGAGACCCCGTAGGCCAACAGCGCTCGGTGGTAGTCGTGGACGAGATCTCTTTCCGACTCGGCGCGGATTTCGGGTGTAAGACTTGTACCGACGAAATAGGCCAAGTCTCGGGCAGGCAGCCCCACCGCGAGAGTCTGCCAGTCGACCACCGTGACTCGGGTGTGCCCGGGATCGAACAGCAGGTTGTCGAGTCTGTAGTCACCGTGCAGCAGGCAGAATCGCTCGGGTTTGAGCATCAGCCAGTCGGCCACCAAGGCGTTTGCGGCACGTAGTGTTTCTCTGGCATCGGAGGTCATCGCCCCACCGAGTTTCTCCACTGTGACGCCGGCGGCCGATATCGCGATGTCGCCGGCCCGTCGGGCAGTCGACGCATCAGGATCAGGCGTGGTTATCCCGGAGAACTTCCGCCACGTCGGGTCGCACCACCGCGGGCCGTGGAGCCCAGCCAGAGCCCGGGCTGCCAGTTGGGCATGGGCCACCTCGCACCCTGCCAGTTGGTCGCCCTGCGCCGCGGGTGCGAGATCCTCCAGCAACAGAACGAAGTCGGCGCCATTCCGATCGATTTCGCAGTGGAAGCACTGTGGGATCGGCACGTCCACTGTGTGGGCGACATCCGTGTAGAACGCGTGCTCGGCGCGGTAGCTCGGCGACACGCGATCGCGCACCGCCTGATCCTGGTAGGGCATTTTGACGATGAAGCTGTCGGGTAGAGCGGGCTGTTGTTCTCGGTAGCGCACCAGTACGCGATAGGTCGCGGCGGTCTGGCCGGTGCCGACGGCGGTGACCTGGACGTGGTCCACGGCCACGGGGGTGTCCGCGCTGCTGAGAACCGACGACAACCAACTCGCGGTGACATCGTCGGGTTGTGCGGGAATGGTCGGGTTGGTACGCATGTCAGCCTCGTAGGTCGGCGTGGTTTGTCGTGGCCTGTTCGGTGGTGTCGTCACCGGCCACGCTCATGAGCAGCATGAACGATCGGAGACGGTCTCCGTCGGGAGACGGGCGGCGCAATCCACCACGAACGCCGACCTTCTCGCCCTCCGATGAGCATTCCGAGAGAAGGCATGAAGTTCTCCTTGTTCGCACCACTGTGAATTGGCTGCCGCTGGCACGGTCGATGTCGCGAATGAGCAATTCGGTGACGTCGCTCACGGAGGCTAACAAGACTTAGGTTCCTATTTCAATATTCGGGAGAACTGTGGCGAGAACTCGCCGTACAGGTACTTTGGGGACGAGCGCGGCGCGTGCTCCGGGTCTGGATCTTCGGATCACCGCCGTTCTCGTACTCGCGTTCCAGTTTCCTCGAGCCTCGCACCGGCATACGATGGTCGTGAAGTCCGGAAGTCGCAGGTCGACCGATCGGGGATCGAGGCGGGGCCAGCCAGGCCCGAGACGAAGGGTGCGATCGATGGCGGTGCGCGCGACACGGCCGGGTGAGTCCGACGCTCTCGTTCGATCTGCCGCAGGTCCGGAGCGCGCGAGGATCCGCGCCCACGGGGCGATCGACACTTTCTTGGAAGGTCCTCAGCCTTCAGGCTGGCGGTTATGCTCTTCTCGAGCGCCGACCCGGTCGTGCAGGCCGAACTCGCGGTGGTCGGTGCGCACCAGTGTCGTGCACAATATTCAACGACGCCCTCGGGTCGAAGTTCCTTCTGTCGCAATAGGAATCATCACCCGAGGGCTTCATTCGAGATCAACCAGGGTTCACAGTCCGACCCCTGAAGATTAAAAATCAAGCTAGGTCGGGTTCGACAGTGTCGTTTCGCGCCTCCCGATCACACATCACCACGATTGCCGCCGAATGCGGCCAGGCAGAATTCCCATAGCTGCTCGGCGGTTTCCTCGATGTGGGTCGGGCGGGTTCCGAACGCGTAGTGATGGAACACCGCCATGATGAGCTGCATCACGAACCAGGAGTGTTGGTGTGGATCGGTTGCTCGCAGTAGGCCCTCTTCGGTGGCCTGCCGCAATTCGGCCTCGATGAGGTCGGCGTAGAGCTGATCGGCCTGCGACATCTCCTCGGGAAAGATCTGGTAGAGCCGCCAGTGCTCGGCGGTGATGAACTGTGCCCAGCTCTCATCGTCCGCGCGCGAGGACTCACGAAACGAACCCATCGCGGATGTCACGTAGAAACGGATGCGTGATATCGGGTCGGGCAACTCGCGTGCGGCCGCCTCGATACGCAGAATCTGTTCGGTGAGTATGTTCTCGAAGACCGCGAGCAGCAGTTGATCTTTGCTCGCGAAGTATCGATAGAACGTTTTCAGTGTCACCCCGGCTTCTGTGGCCAGTTCCTGAGTGGTGAAGGAGACGCCCTTGACCAGTATCAACCGACGAGCGCCGTCGACGAGCATCTTCGCCCGCTTGGTGCTGCGATCTCGTGACTTCTGGACCGAGGGTGATCGTGCCGCGGCACGATCGGCCCAAGCCTCGCCGGACCCCGCGATCACTTCGTTGCCCACGGCGCCTCGAGACTTCCGTGCCGGGATCGGCCCGCTGTGAGCGACGTCGCTGCTCGTGTGGTCAAGAGCCATATCCTTGTCTTCGAGTTCACAGTGCGGCCCGAGGGTTCCGGTAGTAGAGCCAGCGCGTGCGTGCTGCTCACCCGGATGAATTCTCTCATGTCGGAGGAACACAACGACCGGACGATCCGGTCGACGTGTGCTGTCTCTCGGACTACCGTGCCGAGTAGCTGGTGCGTCCGAGGTGGTGGGATCGCCGGAATTGTGTGAGAGGGCAGTGCACCGCAACGCCGAGAGCGCAACGAGCTGGACTTGAAGCAGGAGCGGGCGGAGAGTGTGGTACCGAGTTCACCGCCGGTGGCCAGCAGTCGAGTTGCGAGCAGCCCTGCCACAATTCGGCGATGCGCAAGCAACGGTGTCATCCGGTGGTTCTCCGCTCTGGTCGATGTCGACCCACTTCGCGATCGTCCCGATGAACGCGAAATAGTGGCAGGTGGTCGCGGGTTTACATCCTGTCAGACCGACCATGAAAACCCCTTCCGACCTGGGTCGAAGGGGTTTCTCGTTTCCGGAGTGGTGTCGGGATTTGAGCGTTCTCACATAAATCTCACGTTTCGTTCCTGGTCCGCGTGCCCAGGCTTCGAGGACGGCGCGGTGGTCGACCGCGGTCTCGGGCATGTCGATGTAGTGGGTCTTGGCGACCTCGCGGGTGTTGCCGAGTTGGCGGGCGGCGCGTTCGGGGTTGTCGTAGGCCTGGTCGACCGTGGTGGCCACGCCTTTGCGGAAGGTGCGGGGGACCCTATGTTTTTTGCAAGGTCTGCGGGCAGTGGGTTTAGCGCTCAGTGCGTGAGGGTGATCGGCTTTTCGGGTGGCCCGGAGCGCAGTAGGTCGGCTAGGAGCGAGCGGAGGTTGCCGGGGACCAGT